>NZ_JBEUEL010000015.1:0-64941 GCF_041725775.1 Pueribacillus sp. YX66
TTTTATGATAGAGTGCCTTCTCTTTTTTGGCTAGTAAATAAGGTGAAAATATCCCCCGAGTAAAATATTACACATATTTTTATATAAGAATAAGGGAATATGATGGGTAAATCTGGTAATCGAATGAGAAGGACAGTGAAAAATTGTGACAATTTAAAAGACCACTGCAGTTACCACCCTTAATTATTTTTGATATGGAGTTGAGAATGTGTCATTTCCAAACGATGTGCTCTTTAAAAAAACGTTCTTTCTATTGTTCGCTTCCATGATTCTATCAGGTTGTTCATTCAATGATTTCCAAGAAAAAGTTCTACTTCCAAAGATTGATTATGAAGAAGCAGAAAAGTCAATCCAAACCTATTTAAACGAAAAATATGAAAAGGAATTTACAATTACAAAATCTGAAAGAGGTTGCACAGGGCTTGGATCCGATTGTGCCAATCATGTATATGCTTATGTTTATCCGAACAAAACACCCGAAATTACTTTTCAAGTTACTTACGATACAAAAACAAAAGAGTTATATGATAATTATTCTACATCCTATTGGGAGAATCAGGTAGAAGGTGAATTTAAGGAGCCTTTTGAAAAAACTTTTGAAGGAGTAAAATCTTTTGTCGCTGTGTATTCCAAATATAGCGATTTGGACTCTGAGCCATTTCCGTATTATCGCGACTTGCTAGATGAAGAAATGATGACTGTCCGATTTGTTGTAACGATTGATAAAAAGAAAGAAAGTGAGGAGAACTGGAGAAAAGAAGCGAAGAAATTGATTGCATTCAAACAGATGCTAATCAACGATGGAATACGTGAAAATCAGATCGGATCATTTGAGGTTGCTGTCTGGGGAAAGGAGCATGATAATCGTGATGCTGATTTGGTCTTTTTATACAAAATTAATCTGAAGTACGTCTCGACAGAAGAAACAACAATGGATGTCATAAAGGAGTACCATAAATATTAAGATTGCTTTCACATTGATGAATTCATTCCGTTTAGATGCGGTAAAGTCACTAAGTAATATCCCTTATGACGTAATACAAGCATATTTACACTAATTCCCGGATCGTATAGGGTAAAGGCGACTGTAATGGGAGAAATTTCAAGACCATAAAAATAAAGTGTTTGCTATATATAGGAAAACATTAACTTATAAAGCATCTCCCTAACTAAGACATAGAACAGTCTTATGCGTAATAGCCCTTCAGGATGTTTTGTGAAAGCAAAAAACACCCATATCGAAATCTGTGTTATGATTATCTTTAGATTGCTATATAGAAAGCGAAGGTAATTATGAACCATAAGAAAGTAACAACAAAGCGGCTCGTCCTGTACGTGTTCGGTTTATTTTTTTTGTCTTTGGGAGTTAGTTTCTCAATTGAAGCAGATCTTGGTGTATCCCCCGTATCTTCTTTAGCTTATGCCCTCACGTTATCGGCAGGTTTATCAATTGGTATTACAACTGTACTTTCAAATGTTTTATATGTGATTGTTCAAATCATTTTAAATAAACGTATCGATATGCGAGAGTTTGCTGTTCAGTTTATTATTTTGTTTTTATTTGGGTTCTTTATGGATTCCACATTGTTCATTGTCCAACTGTTCCCAACTCCGGAGAATATTATTATACGTTTGTTTTATTTAATTATTAGTTTATTTATTATAGCAGCGGGTTTGCTCTGTTATTCTACAGCGAAGTTGCCTTTAATGCCTTACGATGCATTAACGTTCGTTATTCGTGATCGATTTAAACTAGAGTTTAGTAAAGCAAAAATGGCGAGTGATGGAATCAATGTATTTGTGTCTGCCACCATTTGTTTGACTTTCGTTCAATCACTTGGCTCAGTTGGAATCGGAACAATCATTGCCGCCTATTGTATCGGAAAAATTATTGGCTTGATGAAAGTATATTTCTACAAGCCTCTTTATCAGTGGGTTTACGAACAAAAATCTAGTGATGAAAAAACTAATGTCGTTTAGTGACATCCTGTAGAACCTGTGTCCGAACTTAGCCACTACACCTCTAAATGTCAACATTTGGAGGTGTAGCTCATAAGCTCATTCATATTCTATTCCGGTACAACTTTAGCTTGTTCGGGAGCAACTTGTCTGCTTTCTATTTTTTTTACGATAAAAATACTTACTTCGTACAATAACACCATCGGAATTAATACGATGAGTTGACTAATAAAATCCGGAGGCGTAATGAGTGCTGAAAAAATGGCTATGACGAGATAGGACCACTTCCGGATGTTTTTCATCGTTTCAGATGTCAATACCCCGATAGAAGCTAAAAACATAGCGATAATCGGAAGTTCAAATAAAAAGCCAAGTGGGATCGTCGTTATGAGCAAAAAATGTACATATTCTTGTGCAGAAACAATAATATCAAAATTCATTGCACCAAAATTCATTAAAAAGTGATAACTCAACGGATTGACGACGAAATACCCGAAAGCAACACCTATCACAAATAATAAAAACATGATAGGAGAATAAAGTCCAATGTACCGAACTTCATTTTTTTTCAATCCCGGTTTTACGAACTGCCACATGAAGTGGATGAGAAATGGCAAAGAAAGCCCGAGTGCCAATGTAACAGAAATCGATGTATAAAATTTTACGATTTGAAACGGTCCGAATACGACTAAATCATTTCCTTTTGTCACGATTGGAAACCATTTGTTCATCGTTGAAAATACGACGATTAAGAAAAATAGAAAAACTAGGGCACTTTTAATCAATTGTTTTCGAAGGTCAGAAAGATGGTCGGTAAGCGTTTCATTGCTCACTTCATGAAGTTTTTCTTCTTCCATTTCTTCGACTTTTACTTTTTCGGGCTTTTTATCAAGAGGGCTTAAAATTTTTCTGTTAGATCTCTGCATCGATTCCATTCATAACACCTACTATGTTACATCTGTTTTTTTAGTTTTTTCAGCGACTGGTTCATCATCCTCCATAATTTCCTTTGTTGATCTTTTGAATTCTGCTAATGTTTTTCCTACCGCTCCTCCAATTTCCGGGAGTTTTTTCGGTCCGAATACGATTAACACGATAACGAGAATAATAATTAAACCCGGTATTCCAATTTGTGCTAATCCCATAAGTGTGGCCTCCTTCGGTAATCTACTTGTTCACTAAATGGTAAAGTCATATAACGATGAAGTTGATCCCGTCTTAACGTCGATCAAACTAAACTTCCACCATCTTGACTGTATTTGATAATTCCTTCGGCACACCGGTAAGCTAACGCTCCAACCGTACCGGTCGGGTTGTATCCACTATTATGCGGAAAGTTTCCAGCCCCTACGACAAACAAGTTGTCTGCATCCCAATGCTGTAAATAATTGTTTACCACACTCGTATCGGGATCACCTCCCATAATCGTTCCTCCCGTATTATGTGTAGTCTGATATGGAACAATGTCATAATCTGTTAATGCATTCGCTTCGACCATTTCCTTAGGTTTCATTTCTTTCATGATTTCAGCCGTTTTATCCGAAATAAATTGATGGAGTGCCCGATCCTGATCGGTGAAATTATACGTCATTTGCAATAAAGGCAAACCGTACGCATCTTTGTAAGTCGGATCTAACGATAAATAATTTTCTTTATGTGGCAATGAAGCGCCTTGACCACCTACATAGAGGGAACGGGTAAAGTTATGAATCGACGCTTTCTTAAATTCAGCTCCCCATAAAGGAACATCTTGCGGTACTGGGTTACTGTTAATCGGTCGATTCCCCGATTGCACAATCCATATCCCTCCGCCATGCAAAAAGTCTAAATCGCTATGGTCAAAATTATCACCATTAAAGTCATCCATATACATTCCAAGTGCTCCAGCCCCCATGAATGTATTCATTTGATGTTCAAAAAATCCAGTTGTCCCTGTATTCACTTGATAACAGTAATTTTTCCCAAGTGTTCCTCGTCCTGTCTCAGGATCATATTGTTCTCCAATGTCAGAAACCATCAGCAGCTTCGCATTGTTTAAAACATAGCTTGTAAGTACAACGACTTCGGCTGGCTGAATAAATTCTTCTCTTGTAATGGTATCAACGTATCGAACACCTGTGACTTTATCGCCTTTTTTTAATATTTCCACGACGTTGGAATGAACCCGATATTCATAATTACCCGTCTTTTTTGCAGTCGGAATGACTGTAACTTCCGGTGCAGACTTTGCGCCATACTCACACCCGAACCGCTCACAAAATCCGCAATATTGACATGCATAAATTGTTTCGCCATCCGGATTTTCAAATGTCTCTGACAAATTGCCGGACGGTATCATATAAGGTGTATACCCTTTGTCTTTTGCAGCTTTTTCAAACTTTTTCAGAATCGGCGTTTTTTTCATCGGGGGTGTCGGATAATCATCTGATCGCTTGCCTCCTAGTGGATTATTCTCCCCTGAAATGCCAGCGACTTTTTCAAATTTATCAAAATACGGCTCTAATTCATCGTAAGTGATTCCCCAATCTTGAAGCTGAAGGTCTCGTTTTATTTTATTTTTTCCATACTTTTTCTCAGTCATCGTCTTAATTTCAAAATCATACGGAAGAAATCTGAATGTCCATCCGTTCCAGTGGGTACCCGAACCGCCAAGACCTTCTCCTAATAAAAATGATCCCATTTGTCTCATCGGCAGTGACTTTTGATCACGTCTGTTTCGAAATGTAACTGTTTCTTTCGATAAATCTTGCATTAATTCATAACGAATAGCATAGCGATACTCATCATGAATTCTTTGGTAATCCTCCGTGCCCCTTTCTTCCCCACGTTCGAGACCGACAACTTTCAAGCCCGCTTTTGCACATTCAGCAGCAATGATTCCTCCTGTCCATCCAACTCCGACTGTGACGACATCTACTTTATCCAATTTTTTTGCCATTTGTATGACTCACTCCTTAATGATCCATACTCGCCAATGATTGTGGCTCAATTTTCTTAAACTCTTCACTTTCGATATCGTTAATATATGCCATTTGGTTACCAGGATAATTTTTCATTCGCCAGCCATCCATATTATTATTGCCGCTATAAATCGGATCGGCATATGCCCCCTCCAACGTAGCGGAACGAAGCAATTGGAAAAAGAAATCGGATGTGAGCCCGTCCATTTTTACTTCTCCTTTTTGAAAGTCTGTCAAAATTTCATCCATTTGCTCACCTTCTAATTTGACAAAGCTTTCATTAAATCGACGTTGCGCTTCTTGCTCTAATTTTCGAATGCCGCGCAAAAACACTTCTTGCCGAATAAGTGGCGTTTGATACCCTTGCGTAGGCTCACCCACATCAAACGGTCCTTGCATATATTCCCTGGCGTTCACTCCGTAGCTACCTGCCAGCTGGTTATCAATAAAATAAGGAACTCCTAAACCAATCGCGCCCGGACCAAGGTCGTCTTCCGGAAAAATACGCTCTGTTGCCTGTGATAATATGTCAAAATCACGATTGTTTTTGAAAAATTTTCTACCTTTCGGGCTTGCTATGTTGCCCTCTCTTCCATCTTCTCTAGGCTTTCTGGTTCCAGAATCTTTGCGAACGTTATACCCGATCGCTCCACCTATGAGCCCACCGCCGACTAACGTCCCTGCAGCAATTCCAGAAGTCTTTAAGAAATCACGGCGAGACAAGCCTTTATCATTTTTAGCCATACTAAATAATCCCTCCTTAATGTGTTTCCTTTTTTTAATATTTCCTTATAAAGGCGGATTAATCATTAACTATGTACGTTGGTGTTTTTTGGAAGACAAAAAAGGCTGTCAGAGAATGTCTTTCTCTGACAGCCTGTAACGACATCATCTTTCCTGCTTTAAATTAAAACATTTGGGGCATAGCATAGTGATTAGATGGATATTCCTTTTGTTTTTAAGCTCAATAAAGCATAGGTATAGCAGCTGCGAAAAAGAGAACTAGTACGTACTTTATTAAGTGTCATGATTTAATTTTAAATTTAAAGAAAGCGAAGCTTGAAAATCGATTAGAAACACGCTTAAAACATTATACAAAATATAAATTACTAATCATTGATGAAATCGGCTATCTTCCGATTGATGAAGATGAACATATTCAAACGGAGAAAAAGTCGTAAGCTTAACCAAAATTTATTAGGTATGGCGGCATCCATACCTAATAAACAAATTTGTACATCGTTAAACAATCGAAAGTGTATATTGTTATCTTGACATTTATATTGGATTTTGATTGAAGATAAATATGAAAGGATGGCGATGTATGATATGTTGTTACCGATAGGATCTGTCCTATTTTCACAAAGAAAGTACACAAAAGATCATGATATTGAATAGAGGTCCCGTTGTTGAAATGGACAATGGGCAATATATTTTTGATTACTCCGGGTGTGCTTATCTCCAAGGTTAAACACCGGATGATATTTAATATTTTAATAAAAAGAATGTTGATCAAGTTGTTTTTGAAGGACACCGTGATGAACAATAAGAGCGGTGGCAACAGTTGTATGAACGTTTGGTTAAAGAAAAGAAAGGTTCTCTATGAAGATGAAAAATGACGAATACAACTAGTGAATAGTTGAAGAAAAAGTATATTTTGATAGATTTATCTGTTCGTCTTTCCATGGATTAAATACGAGTTGAAAAGTTGATAAGTATTCGTAGTACGAACTATTAATTAACATCGTCTAGGGGGATGAATCGCTTGCAAGCTTACGTGTCGATCATTAAAAGTATAGCTAGATATCGCATGGTGCAAATAAATAATAAGTATTACGTTGTTGATATCGAAGAAAGTCCTCGTTTCTTTTTCCTTCCTTTCATAACATGGGTGCATATTTATACCTTATACGAATTGGAAGAAGAACAGGCCCGTAGGATCTTTGCGTATAATGAGACAAAGGGAACTACCGGGATAGAAGCTTTCTCTGCATATTATTTCTTGATTGTTGGTATTGGTCTTGTTTTAGGAAAAACTGTTGTTTCCTCTGGAATAGCCTATATACCTTTTTTGAACAATACATTTGTTCAATGGTTGTTTTTGCTTCTTACGGTCGCCGCAATTATTTATTTTCGGTTTGTACAACATCGAAAAACGTATATAAAAATGCATCAGCTAGTCGATTTAAGTACTCTAAACCGGCAATATGTTAAATTTTATCCAGTAAACAAGATGAGCTACGTTTTTGGCTTGATAATGTGGTTGTTTTTTCTCGGGTTTACATACCTTAGTCTCGGCATCTTTTTACAGTTGAACTTATTGCTTGGACTGGTCGGGTTTTGGGCGTTTTTGTCTTTTGTAGCAATTGCATTTCGATTGTTCATCCATCCGAACTACGTTTATAAGTGTGAGTTTTACGAATAAGAAAATAGTCATGGATCGTTGTACCACTAGTAAGGTTTGTTTTGTTGAAGACGCGTTCATTTCGACAATGAACGCTCTTTATTAGCTTTCTTACGTATGAAACGGGTCTTTGTTCTATCGTTCTGGTTCGTAGCAGTTTTCGTAAAAGAATGTATAAGGAATTAAAAATGTGAAAAGGTTGCAACATCTCATACCACTGTATCGAAATAAGGAATGGAATACTGCTTTTTTTTATGATGTACGGGATCGAAAACTCGTAAAATTCCCCCACCGTAGAAAGACGTATATCGTCTATGTTGTTTTATTTCTCACTATTTTACACAAGATCATGGACTTGACTAAAAAATCTCCCCGAATTATTTAAAATAAAAATTTACAAACATAACTCAAGATATCTTCAGCATTCTAATCCTTCACATGAGCTGATGATAAATTTAAAATGCTATATCAAAATAGAGAAAATAGTGGATGGTGCAAAAACACCATAGGCGAGCTATTTCTTAGTTAGCGAATTAGATACTACCTTTGAATAAGCGTGGAAAAGGGCAGGATAAGTTATGAGACCTAGCTTAGTACGACTTTATAGAGATCAGATCTTTACACAATATATTACGATGAAACAGATGGTGATTTTTGTACCCCACGTTATTTTGTAATACTTAAAAAGGCTTTATAAAATAGAAAAAACTCTCAACCGCAATGATTGAGAGTTTACTAATTCTAAATAAATTAACGTTTTGAGAATTGTGGTGCACGACGTGCAGATTTAAGACCGTATTTATGACGTTCTTTCATTCTTGCGTCACGTGTAAGGAAGCCGGCTGATTTCAATGTTGGACGGAAATCAGGGTCTGCTTGAAGGAGCGCCCGCGCAATGCCATGACGAATTGCACCAGCTTGACCCGTATAGCCTCCGCCTTTCACGTTGACAAGCACGTCATATGTGCCTACTGTTTCTGTTTCAACGAGTGGTTGTTTTACGATTAGTTTTAATGTTTCAAGTCCAAAATAGTCATCTAAGTCACGTTTGTTGACGATGATGCGACCACTGCCTGGAACGAGGCGCACCCGTGCAACTGAGTTTTTACGGCGTCCTGTACCGTAATATTGTACTTGAGCCAAAATTGTTTCCTCCTTTTTTCTTATCCGCGTAATTCGTACGTTTCGGGTTGTTGTGCTTGATGCGGGTGCTCCGATCCACGATAAACGTGAAGTTTTTTAAACATTTGGCGTCCGAGTCTGTTTTTTGGGAGCATGCCTTTAATTGCAAGTTCAAGCATTTTCTCTGGACGTTCTGTACGCATTTCGAGTGCTGTTCTTTGTTTAATGCCACCAACGTGTCCAGTGTGACGGTAATAAATTTTGTCAGTTAATTTTTTACCTGTTAGTTCAATTTGATCTGCGTTTACGATAATCACATGGTCGCCAGTATCGACATGTGGAGTATAGATTGGTTTATGTTTGCCACGCAAAATCGTTGCAACTTCACTTGCCAAACGACCGAGTGTTTGACCCGCTGCATCGACAACAAACCATTTACGTTCAACTTCGCTCGCTTTTGCCATATATGTCGTGCGCATGAGTTTACCTCCTAATAAACTGTTCAATGTCTATGAAATTAAATGAAGTTTCGAATCCGTTTACCAACGGATTAACAGTGTGTTCAACTCGACACCACTTCGATTCAATCATTTCAAGTTTCATATTTAAAAAGTTACAAATTGTTCCAATACTTTTCTATATCCGGGGCTAGTGGAGATAGAAATACCAAAGAATATATTATATCACAAAAAAAGCTATGTCAAGTTGATTTTACTACCAGTCTTACATTTTTTTGAAACGATTTAATGATAACCGACTGACCAAAGGACTAATCCTTGAGGTGGAGCTGTTTTTCCCGCCTGTTCACGTGAGCGAGCAGCTAAAATCGTCTCCATTTCGTGCGGAGTACGTTCACCACGACCAACTTCAAGAATTGTGCCAACAAGAATTCTGACCATATGATATAAAAAACCGTTTCCCACAAAGCGAAAAACTAATTCGTCTTGCACTTCGACGAGTTCCGCTTCATAAATGGTACGCGTTTTTTCTTCTATATCTGTTTTTAGTGAACAGAAAGAAGTGAAATCATAGGTACCTTTGACAGCAACTAATGCAGCCCTCATTGCAGTAATGTTAAGCGGTTGCGGGATATGCAATGTATAATGGCGACGAAATACATCTAACACATCACTCGTGACAATCCGATAGCGATATTCTTTCTTTATCGCATCATAGCGAGCATGAAAATCATCGTTAGTCTTCTCAACAGAACGAACGACGATGTCGTCTGGAAGTAACGCTTGCATCGCCTTAGCCCAATTTTGCTCTGGAATCGACAGATTGGAGTCAAAATGAACGACTTGAGCTCTTGCATGAACACCAGCATCTGTCCGACCTGATGCGTACGTTCGAACGTACTCCCCTTTGTGAATCTTTGTGAGAGCCATTTCAAGTTCACCTTGAACCGTACGCATATTCGGTTGAATTTGATACCCTGCAAATGCAGTTCCATCATATGCGATGACTGCTTTTAACCTTGACATGCAAATCACCTTTTCCAAATAGAGGCTCGCACGAGTAACGTCTTACTTGTGTAAATTTAAAACCACCGTAGCCAAACGAGAATTGCGGTTAAAAAGGCTAGCAATAGCAATAACAGATTATCACGCAAACTCCACGTTAAAACTCGCAGCTTCGTTCTTCCTTCACCGCCTCGATAGCCACGTGCTTCCATCGCCAATGCAAGATCTTCTGCACGCTTAAACGAACTTACGAAAAGTGGAATGAGTAGAGGAACGATCGCTTTCATTCTCTCTTTAATCGGACCACTCGTAAATTCAACACCTCTTGCAGACTGAGCTTTAATAATTTTTTCTGCCTCTTCAAGTAATGTTGGAATAAATCGTAGTGCAATCGACATCATAAGTGCAAATTCATGGACAGGAAGTCGAAACCGCTTCAGAGGATTCATTAGTGTTTCTAACCCATCGGTAATTTCAATCGGCGTCGTCGTTAACGTTAACAACGATGTAAAAACAACTAAAAATAAAAGTCGCAAAGAAATAAAAGTTCCTTGAATTAGCCCTTCCGAGTAAAATTTGACAGAACCAATCTGGAAAACAACATCTCCTTCTTTCGTTAAAAAAAGATGCAGAACAAACGTAAGAATGACAATAAATAAAATCGGTTTCATCCCTCGAATAATAAATGAAAGTGGCACACGACTTAACAGCACGGCTACTAAAATAAAAAGACCGAGCACCCCATAACCGATGAAACTATTGGCTAAAAAAATAATCATAATGAATAAAAAGACTGAGACAAGCTTTGAACGCGGATCAAGACGATGAATAATTGAATCACCCGGTACATATTGTCCAATAATAATCGGAGGCATTATGCTAAGCCCTCCTTTTCTAGCATCGTGATAATTTCATCTACGAGTGCGTCGAGTGTATAGGCATTACGAGACAGCTTGACACCAAATTTTTCTTCAAGCTTCATTAGAAATTCGATCGTTTCTGGAACGTCTAAACCAACACTTCGAATCGCTTCTGGCTTGCTAAAAATGTCATCTGGCTTTCCGTGCATAAATATTGTACCTTCGTCCATGACAACAATTTCATCAGCGTAGCGTGCTGCATCTTCCATACTATGAGTGACGAGAATCGTCGTCAATTCTTTCTCTTTGTGCAACTTATAAAACATATCCATGATTTCCTTTTGTCCTCGTGGATCAAGACCTGCCGTTGGTTCGTCTAAAACTAAAACTTCTGGCTCCATAGCGAGAACACCAGCAATCGCAACACGGCGCATTTGTCCACCGCTTAAATCAAACGGAGATTTTTCAAGAACGTCATTGTCCAAGCCAATGAGTGGCAACAATTCTCGTGCTTTTCGTTTCGCTGTTTCTTCGTCTACTCCGAAGTTCATCGGTCCAAAACAAATATCTTTTTCGACCGTTTCTTCGAATAACTGATGCTCCGGGTATTGAAACACGATACCGACTTTTTTACGCAATGGTTTTAAATTTTTCGCTTTCTCATCCGCCCGAATCGTTCGATCTCCGATCGTAATTTCCCCTTTTGTCGGTTTTAACAACCCATTTAAATGTTGAATGAATGTCGACTTCCCTGAACCTGTATGACCAATGACCGCCATGTACGTATTCGTAGGAATTGTGAGTGTCATATCAACGAGGGCTAACCGTTCAAAAGGAGAGTCTGGCATATAGCGATGTTCTAAGTTTTTAACGTTAATCTCCATAGCTCATCCACCAATTCTTCATGTGTAAAGGATTGTCCGCTTAACGCTAATCCTTTTTCTAAAAGTTTTTCTTTTAACTGAATGGAAAAAGGGAGGTCAAGGTTGTATGCTTTTAGACGCTCTCCATCGTTTACAAAAATGGTTGCAGGTTCACCTTCGAGTACTTTTTCGCCTCGATTCATAACGATCATTCGGTCGGCAAGCATTGCTTCTTCTAAGTCATGCGTAATTGAAATAACGGTGATGTTTTCTTTCTCATTCAACTCTTTGACAACGTCGATTACTTCTTTGCGCCCTCTCGGATCAAGCATTGACGTCGCTTCATCTAAAATAATGATTTCGGGTTTTAATGCAATGACACCCGCAATCGCCACGCGCTGTTTTTGACCCCCTGACAGCCGATGAGGTTCATATTCGAGAAACTTTGATACGTTCACTTTCGCCATGCTTTCATCAATTCGTTTTAGCATTTCTTCACGCGGTACTCCATTATTTTCAAGTCCGAACGCAATGTCATCCATAACGGTCGTGCCGACGAACTGGTTATCCGGGTTTTGAAAGACGATACCTACTCGGCGACGAACGTCCCAAATGTGTTCTTCATCATCTGTTTGAAAACTTGCAACGGTAATCTGTCCAGAATAGGGCTGCAAAAGTCCGTTTAATAGTTTCGCGAGTGTTGATTTCCCTGACCCGTTATGCCCAACAATCGCAAGCCATTCCCCTTCAAACACAGAAAAGCTTACACCTTTTACCGCATCATTAGCGTCTTCAGAATAGCGAAAAAATACGTCATTCACTTTAATAAGTTCTTTCATCGTTGCTCCCCCCACCTGCATTCGTACTGTCAAAAGTTTTTTAATGAAAAACTGTAAAACCCTTGGTATTAATGAACTTAAGGGTAAAAAGTGTTCTCCCCCCTTTATGAGAGGAGATACTGAGGCTTTACATTGAGTGACGAGAATGATAGGCTATAAAGCCTTACGCAACAAGGATTGCTGCGTCTTTGCGTAAAGAGTCATGCTCGTGGAGGCTCAATACCAAGCCTTCAATTTTCGGAGAGTTTTCATAAATCTTTTGACGTTACTCCTGCATTGCAACTATGCGCGGAATATCCACATAAATCGAAAAAAGGTAAAAAAAAGGGCACAGAATCAAACTCTTAATCGTAAAGTGATCCTGTCCCGCCTTTTTCTCATATGCAACTATTTGATTGTGCTCACAGACGAGAGCACGTCACTTCTCGAAGCAAGATCGTCGCTTTCACTGTTTAATTCATTACACGAATTCGATAATGACCATCGGAGCGTTGTCACCACGGCGAGGACCGATTTTACGAATTCTTGTGTAACCACCTTGGCGATCCTCATAACGTCCTGCAATGTCACTAAATAGCTTTTGCACCGCATCTTGTTCCGTCTCTTCTGTCTCCGCTGTTTCTTTACGCACAAATGCTGCTGCTTGGCGTCGTGCATGTAGATCTCCACGTTTACCGAGTGTGACCATTTTTTCAACAAAAGAGCGCAATTCTTTCGCCTTCGCTTCAGTCGTTTCAATTCGTTCATTAATGATTAAATCGGTGACAAGATCGCGAAACATCGCTTTACGATGGGCCGTATCTTTGCCAAGTTTTTTATAAGCCATATGAGTGTCCCTCCTTTACACTGTTTTTCGATGTGTAAACCGCTCAACGTTTACTCTTCCTTACGTAAAGCTAAATTTAGTTCGGCAAGTTTCTCTTGAACTTCTTGAAGAGATTTACGCCCGAGGTTACGAACTTTCATCATATCTTCTTCTGTTTTTTGGGTAAGTTCGTGAACCGTATTAATCCCCGCTCGCTTGAGACAGTTATAAGAACGAACAGACAGATCGAGCTCTTCGATCGTCATTTCAAGCACTTTTTCTTTTTGGTCTTCTTCTTTTTCGACCATAATTTCTGCTTGTTGTGCTTGATCCGTTAAACCTACGAAAATGTTTAAGTGCTCCGTCAAAATCTTTGCACCTAGGGACACAGCTTCTTCAGGACCTAAGCTTCCGTTCGTCCAAACTTCAAGTGTGAGCTTATCGTAGTTTGTAACTTGTCCGACTCTCGTATTTTCAACTTGATAGTTTACACGTTCAACTGGTGTGTAAATTGAATCGACCGGAATGACACCAATTGCTAATTCTTCGGATTTATTTCCTTCTGCTTGTACGTACCCTCTGCCGCGCTTAGCGGTCATTCTCATTCGAAGTGCACCATCTTCAGCTAGTGTTGCAATCGGAAGGTCTGGATTTAATATTTCAACGTCACTATCATGAAGAATGTCCGCCGCTGTTACAACTCCTTCACCTTGAAAATCAATTTCCATCGTTTTTTCTTCATCGGAATAAATTTTCAATGCAAGCTTTTTTAAGTTCAAAATGATCATCGTTACGTCTTCAACTACACCTTTAATTGTCGAAAACTCATGTAACACTTGATCAATTTGAACCGTTGTCACAGCAGCGCCAGGTAGGGATGACAATAAAATTCTGCGAAGGGAGTTCCCGAGTGTTGTCCCGTACCCTCTTTCGAGTGGCTCGACAACAAACTTCCCGTAATTTTCTTCTTTATTGCTATCTAGCGTCATAATCTTTGGTTTTTCGATCTCTATCATCCAACAAAACCCTCCTTCAAAACGTCGGCTTCCGGTTTTATAAAAACCGAAATTCCTTTCTTAGGCGGTTCTTAGCAGCAGTAACTTTATAGCATATGCCCGTTTTCTCGTCTTTTATACATCAACAGTATAGACATAGTCTAAAAAACTATACTACGTTCCAACCCTATTCTAAGTTAGCGTAATTACACGCGACGACGTTTTGGCGGACGGCATCCGTTATGTGGCACGGGTGTAACGTCACGAATCGCTGTTACATCAAGTCCGACTGCTTGAAGCGCACGGATTGCTGCCTCACGTCCTGAACCCGGTCCTTTTACGGATACTTCAACAGTTTTCATACCGTTTTCAATCGCTGTTTTTCCTGCTGTTTCAGCTGCCATTTGTGCTGCGAACGGTGTAGATTTACGTGAGCCTTTAAATCCAAGGTTACCTGCACTTGCCCAAGAAACAGCATTACCGTGCATATCTGTAATCGTTACGATTGTATTGTTAAACGTCGATTTAATATGAGCGATTCCGTTTTCAACATTCTTTTTTACACGACGTTTGCGAGTTGTTGTTTTTCGTTGTGCTGCCATTTCATCATACCTCCTTTACTGTTTCTTATTTGCTATCGTACGGCGAGGTCCTTTACGAGTACGAGAGTTGTTTTTCGTATTTTGTCCACGTACTGGAAGACCACGACGGTGGCGAATTCCACGATATGAGCCAATTTCGATAAGGCGTTTCACGTTAAGAGAAACTTCACGGCGAAGGTCACCTTCGATTTTGTACGTGTCAACAACTTCACGAATTTTGTTTAATTCATCGTCTGTTAAATCACGAACTCTCGTATCTTCCGATACATTTGCCTTTGCCAAAATTTCTTTCGCTCTAGACACACCGATTCCGTAAATATATGTTAACGCAATGACAATTCGCTTTTCACGGGGAATGTCAATACCAGCTATACGCGCCATGCTTACACCTCCTATTAACCTTGACGTTGCTTATGCTTTGGATTTTCACAAATGATCATAACTGCGCCTTTACGGCGAATGACTTTACATTTTTCACAAATCGGTTTTACCGATGGTCTAACTTTCATTGTTTACCCTCCTTGAAGATGCGGAGTTTCACGCTTTTATATGGGGCGAGTGCATTCGTCCCATATTAAACGCAGATCCTTACTGTTAAAACTGTTATTTAAAACGATACGTAATGCGTCCACGTGTTAAATCGTATGGTGACATTTCAACTGTCACTTTATCTCCAGGTAAAATACGGATGTAGTGCATGCGGATTTTACCTGAAACGTGGGCTAAAATTTTGTGGCCATTTTCTAGTTCAACACGAAACATTGCGTTTGGCAATGGTTCAATAACTGTGCCTTCCATTTCGATAACATCTTCTTTAGCCATCGATTTGCTCTCCCTTCTTCAGATCAAGGACTTGGTCATTCATAAATTTAGAAAGTGCAAAGCGCAACTTTCCATTCGAAACACGACCTGTTTGTTCAATGCTTTGTCTGACTTCCGGAGATACGTAATCAACGAGCTCAAGATGAGTAATATTTTTCTTTTTGGCTCGGTCGTACTTTCGTTTTTCTCCGTCCGCAATTCGTACATAACGATCACTCAATTGTTCGATCACGATACAGTACTGATCGGCTTCTCTCCCTCGTAATACACGGACAATTTGACCTATTTTGGGAAGCGATTCCGATTCACTCACGACATCACCTTCATTTTAGGCTTTTGTTAAAATTTCATAACCCGTTTCAGTTATAGCAATCGTATGCTCAAAATGAGCACAACGTTTACCATCTGTTGTTACGACAGTCCAGTTATCCGCAAGTGTTTTCACATACCGTTTGCCTGCATTTACCATCGGTTCAACACAGAACACCATCCCAGGTTTCAAGCGGGGACCTTTGCCTGGTGGACCGTAATGCGGCAATTGTGGGTCTTCATGTAAGTTTTGCCCGATCCCGTGGCCAACGTATTCACGAACAATTGAGAAGCCTTCCGCTTCTACGTATGTTTGAATCGCGTGAGAAATATTCGAAAGACGTTCACCAGGTTTGGCTTCGTCTAACCCACGATATAAGGACTGCTCTGTCACTTCTAACAAACGCTCACTATGAACATCGATGTCACCGACTGGATACGTCCAAGCGGAATCACCGTGATAGCCATTATAGTAAGCTCCGATATCAATGCTAATGATATCCCCTTCATGTAACATGCGTTTTCCAGGAATGCCATGCACAAGTTCTTCGTTCACTGATGTGCAAATGCTTCCAGTAAACCCATTATAGCCTTTAAAAGAAGGGATTGCACCTTGCGACTTAATGAACTTTTCAGCGATACGGTCAAGTTCTTCTGTCGTCATCCCCGGGTGAATGTGTTTCTGTAATTCCTCGTGTGTCAGTGCCACGATCTTTCCAGCTTCACGCATGATGTCGATTTCACGTTCTGTTTTTAAAATGATCATTCAGAAAGGCTCCCAATGAGTTCATCGACATCTTGGAAAACAACTCCTATGTCACGATTTCCATCAATGGTTTGTAACACGCCGTTGTTTGAATAATACTCGAGCAGTGGCTCTTGTTGAGCAATATTCACTTCTAAACGGTTCGCAACAGTATCTTCGTTGTCATCTTCACGTTGGTAAAGTTCTCCGCCACATTTATCACAAGCACCGTCTTGTTGTGGTCGGTTAAACACCATGTGATACGTTGCACCGCAGTTACGGCAAATTCTGCGACCAGTTAGTCGTGCAAGTAATTTGTTCCGGTCAACATCGATATGAATGACGTAATCAATGCTGCGGTCCATCTCTTGCAAAATGTTATCAAGAGCCTCAGCTTGCGGAACGGTTCTTGGAAAACCGTCAAGCAAAAACCCTTTGTTACAATCCGATTTTGCTAGACGTTCGCGAACGATTCCAATCGTCACTTCGTCTGGGACTAATTCCCCGGCATCCATAAACTTTTTTGCTTGCATACCAAGCTCTGTTCCTTCTTTCATTGCGGCTCGGAACATATCTCCAGTTGATATGTGAGGGATACCGTATCGATCAATAATCATTTCCGCTTGCGTACCTTTTCCTGCACCTGGTAACCCCATTAATACGAGATCCACCATTATCCCTCCATCCTACTTGATGAATCCTTTATAGTGACGTTTTATAAGTTGGCTATCAATTTGCTTCATCGTATCTAACGCAACCCCTACGACGATGAGCAGACTCGTTCCTCCAATTTGTACAGTTGGAGGCAAATTTGCAAATGTCGTAAAAAAGACAGGAATGATTGCGACAAACGCTAAGAAAAGTGCGCCAACAAACGTGAGACGATACAAAATGCTCGTAATTCGTTCCTGTGTCGCCTTCCCAGGTCGTGTACCAGGGATGTATCCGCCTTGTTTTTTCAAGTTGTCTGCCATTTGCTCAGGATTCACCTGAATAAATGTGTAAAAATACGTAAACGCAATAATTAATAATGCATAAATGGTCGCTCCAATTGGATGTGTGTAATCAACCGTTTGGACGAGCCAATTCGCTACTTTGCTATCGCTAAAGAAACCAGCGATAGTTCGTGGTGTATAGAAAACCGCGACCGCAAAAATAACAGGAATTACACCAGCTGCGTTTACTTTAATCGGCAAATGCGTCGTTTGCCTACTAATCGTTTGGCGTCCAACAGTTACCCGCTGTGCATATTGAATCGGAATTTTTCGTACACCTTGTTGTACAAAAATAATTGCAACAACGAGAACGAGAATTGCAAGAATGAGACCGAGTGCTTTTACGATTGTTAAAAACAGTTGGTCTTGATTTTGGAACTGAGATAAATACACTTGTTGCACGCTCGTAGGGATGGCTGCAACGATTCCAGCAAAAATGATAATCGATATTCCATTCCCTACACCATGTGCTGTAATTTGTTCACCGAGCCACATTAAAAATGCTGTTCCCGCTGTAAGCACGATGGCAATCGTTAAATACGTCGTTACGCTTGGGTTTGGAATGAGACCTGGAAACAGGTTGTTAAACCCAAGTGACAAGGCTAGCGCTTGAATAAAACCGAGCACGATCGTCCCGTACCGTGTAAATTGAGCAAGCTTCCGTCTCCCGACTTCACCTTGTTTCGCCCATTCTGCAAACTTAGGAACGACATCCATTTGTAATAGCTGAACGATGATCGATGCAGTGATGTAAGGCATGATTCCCATTGCAAAAATGGAAAAACGCTCTAACGCTCCGCCACCAAACATGTTCATGACACCGAACAAACTCGCATCTCCACTAAATTGCAAAACATCTTTATCGACTCCTGGAACCGGGATAAATGCCCCGATCCGGAATACGACGAGCATCAATAACGTAAACATCACTTTTTGGCGTAAATCAGAAACTTTAAAAATGTTGGCAATTGTCCCGAACATTAAATCACCTCAACGTTTCCGCCTGCCGATTCAATCGCTTGTTTTGCAGATTCGGAAAACTTATGAGCTTTTACCGTTAACTTTTTCTCAAGTGATCCGTTACCGAGAATTTTCACACCGTTGTTAAGCTTGCGGATGACGCGAGTTTCTAACAATAGTTCAGGTGTTACTTCTGTGCCCTCATCAAATTGATTTAACTTGTCAAGATTCACAATCACATATTCTTTACGATTAATATTCGTAAAGCCACGTTTCGGAAGACGTTGGAAAAGTGGGGTTTGACCACCTTCGAACCCAGGACGCACACCCCCGCCAGAACGTGCATTTTGACCTTTATGCCCTCGACCAGACGTTTTTCCAAAGCCTGATCCGATTCCACGTCCGACACGTTTTCTAGCGTGACGCGAACCTTCTGATGGTTTTAACTCATGAAGTTTCATTTTGGCACCTCCTTGTTATTGACTATTCACCATTCGTCTTAAATTTCCTTTACTGTTACGAGATGTGACACCTTTTTAATCATGCCACGAATCGCTGGATTGTCTTTATGAACGACGGTTTGATTCGTTTTTTTCAATCCGAGTGTGTTAACCGTCACACGTTGATCTTCCGGACGACCAATGAGACTACGAGTGAGGGTGATTTCTAATTGCTTAGCCATCGAGTTTCCCTCCTTATCCTAACAATTCTTCCGTTGTCTTGCCGCGTAATTTTGCTACGTCTTCGGCGCGCTTTAAGCTTTTAATGCCTTCGATCGTTGCACGTACCATGTTAATCGGGTTATTTGAACCGTGTGATTTTGAAAGAATGTCGCCAATTCCGCCGAGCTCGAGTACAGCACGAACAGGTCCGCCTGCGATAACTCCTGTACCTTCAGCAGCAGGTTTTAACAGGACGCGACCAGCACCGAAACGACCAACTACTTCATGAGGAATTGTTGTGTTGACACGTGGTACTGAAATTAAATTTTTCTTCGCATCTTCAACCGCTTTACGAATGGCTTCTGGAACTTCTTGTGCTTTACCTGTTCCAAATCCAACATGACCGTTTTTATCTCCGACAACGACAACTGCAGCAAAACGAAAACGGCGTCCACCTTTCACAACTTTTGCTACACGATTAACTGTTACTACACGTTCTTCTAATTCAAGTTTGTTTGCGTCAATAGCCATAGGTTTTGAATTCCCCTCCTTTTAATTAAAATTCCAAGCCAGCTTCTCTAGCTGCTTCTGCTAATGCCTTGACACGTCCGTGGTAAAGGTTTCCACCGCGGTCAAATACAACTTCTTTATATCCTTTTTCAACTGCACGTTTTGCAATGAGCTCTCCGACTTTTGTTGCGGCTTCGATATTTCCGCCTGTTTTTCCATCAAAATCTTTATCGAGGGATGATGCGTGTGCTAACGTGACACCTTGTTCATCATCGATAAGTTGCGCATAAATATGCTTAGAAGAACGATATACGTTCAAGCGTGGACATTCTGCTGTTCCTTGCAAATGACGACGGACACGAAGATGGCGCTTTTTACGCGTTTTTTTACGATCTACTTTCGTAATCAATCGGGGCCACTCCTTTCTCTTTCAGATGTTGTTCAAAACTCCGGAGGTTTACAAAATATGAGGTTTTTTGATAGTGTGCCTAAAGTAATCTTTAAACTTGCTTTCTCGAACTTCGAATGCACACAGATCTGCTTGTGTCGACGTTGTAACTCATCTTTTTCAGGTGAGTGTTTATTCGTCGACCTCCGTCTTTTTGTCCTCCTATTTGAACTAACAAATTTTATAATCTTGTTGAACTATTTCAATGATTACTTACCAGTTTTACCTTCCTTGCGACGTACATATTCACCTTCGTAACGAATTCCTTTTCCTTTGTAAGGTTCAGGAGGTCTTACTGCGCGAATATTTGCTGCAAGTTCACCAACACGTTCTTTGTCAATTCCTTTTACGACCACTTTTGTGTTTTCAGGTACGTCAATTTCGATACCCTTCTCTGGATCGAATTCAACTGGGTGTGAGTACCCAACGTTTAGGACGAGCTTTTGTCCTTGTTTGTTTGCACGATAACCGACACCGACGAGTTCAAGACGTCGCTCAAATCCGTTCGTCACACCTTGAATCATATTTTGAATTAAGCTTCTAGTCGTACCGTGTAAAGAGCGATGTTCTTTTTGCTCCGATGGACGGGAGACAATCACTTCTTTCTCTTGAATGTCGATGACCATTTCATCATGTAACGTGCGTGTAAGTTCACCTTTCGGACCTTTCACTGTTACGGTATTTCCTTCTTTCGTTACCGTTACGCCATTTGGGATTTCAATTGGCTTTAATCCTATACGAGACATACGTACACCTCCATTCGTTCACATTCTTACCAAACGTATGCTAATACTTCGCCACCGACTTGTTGGCTGCGAGCTTCTTTATCTGTTAATACACCTTTTGATGTTGAAACGATCGCAATACCTAAACCACCAAGGACACGGGGTACTTCATGTGCTTGTGCGTAAACGCGTAGACCTGGCTTACTAATTCGTTTCAATCCTGTAATGACACGTTCATTCGCTTTTCCGTATTTTAAGAAAAGGCGAAGAATTCCTTGTTTGTTATCTTCAATGTATTCAACGTCACGAATAAACCCTTCACGCTTCAAAATTTCTGCGATTTCTTTTTTCATTTTTGAAGCAGGGATTTCTAATTTATCAAGACGAACTGTATTTGCGTTACGAATTCGCGTAAGCATATCTGCGATTGGATCTGTCATGACCATTTCTTCATTACCTCCTTCCCCTAGCGGGATTACCAACTGGCTTTTTTCACACCAGGAATTTGACCTTTATATGCGAGTTCACGGAAACATATACGGCACAATTTAAACTTGCGAATGACTGAATGAGGACGTCCACATCGTTCGCAACGCGTATATTCGCGCACTTTAAACTTTTGTGAGCGACGCTGTTTAGCGATCATCGATTTTTTCGCCACGCTGTAACCTCCTTAATTAATTATTTTTGAAACGGCATTCCGAGTTCTGCTAATAGTTCACGAGCTTCTTCATCTGTCTTTGCTGTTGTTACGATAACAACATCCATTCCACGAACTTTGTTTACTTTGTCGTAGTCGATTTCTGGGAAGATCAGTTGTTCTTTAATTCCAAGCGTGTAGTTTCCTCTTCCGTCAAATGCTTTTTTCGATACGCCACGGAAGTCACGTACACGTGGAAGTGAAACCGAAATTAATTTATCTAAAAAGTCATACATGCGTTCACCGCGTAGCGTTACTTTCGCTCCAATTGGCATCCCATCACGAAGTTTAAAACCCGCAATTGATTTTTTTGCTTTCGTAATTAAAGGCTTTTGACCTGTAATTGCCGCAAGTTCTTCGACAGCACTGTCAAGCACTTTCGGGTTTTGTACAGCATCACCGACACCCATGTTTACAACGATTTTTTCAATTTTGGGTACTTCCATGACGGATGAGTAATTAAATTTTTGCATTAAAGATTTAACGATCTCATTTGTATATCTCTCTTTCAGACGGTTCAACGAGAGTACCTCCTTTCCTTACGCTGTTACTAGTCTAGCGGTTGTCCGGATTTTTTCGCAATCCGAATTTTTTTTCCATCTTCGATTCGATATCCGACCCGGGTTGGTTCATTTGAGTCTGGATCAAGTGGCATGACGTTTGATACGTGAATCGGTGCTTCCATTTCAACAATGCCACCTTGCGGATTCATTTGTGAAGGCTTCGAATGTTTTTTTACAAGATTAATACCTTCTACAATGACGCGCTCTTGTTTCGGGTCTGCTTGAAGGATAACGCCTTGTTTGCCTTTATCCTTACCAGAGATAACTTGAACTTTATCTCCTTTTTTTACGTGCATAACGCTCTGCACCTCCTTAAGTCGAGAAACTGCTTCTTTATAACTCTTCTATGTTCAAAAAGTTACATTTGCCTATAACACTTCTGGTGCTAATGAAATAATTTTCATATATTGATGGTCACGAAGTTCACGTGCAACTGGTCCGAAAATACGTGTGCCACGAGGGCTATTGTCTTCACGAATGATGACAGCTGCATTTTCGTCAAAGCGAATGTATGAGCCATCATTACGGCGAACACCGCTTTTTGAACGAACAACGACAGCACGGACGACGTCACCTTTTTTAACAACGCCTCCGGGTGTTGCTTGTTTAACTGAGCAGACGATCACATCTCCGATATTTGCAAACTTACGTCCAGACCCTCCGAGCACTTTGATGCACTGGACTTCACGAGCACCCGAGTTGTCTGCTACTTTGAGACGACTTTCTTGTTGAATCATTTGCCGAACCTCCTTCCGGTCTTCTCCGTTACACGATGACGGATTCTTCTACAATTTCGACGAGGCGAAAATATTTATCTTTTGAAAGTGGGCGAGTTTCCATAATTTTCACGATATCGCCAACTTTTGCGCTATTATTCTCATCATGAACTTTATACTTCTTTGAGTATTTGACACGTTTGCCGTAAAGTCGATCTTTTTTATATGTTTCAACAACGACGGTAATCGTTTTGTCCATTTTGTCAGACGTTACACGACCCGTGTATACTTTGCGTTGATTTCGTTCACTCATTGTACTGACCTCCCCTCATTATTATCCGTTATTTATTCCGAGTTCTCTTTCACGTAACACCGTTTTCGTACGTGCAATTGATTTCCGGACGTCACGAATGCGGGCTGGATTTTCTAGTTGGCCTGTTGCGAGTTGAAAACGTAAGTTGAACAACTCTTCTTTTAAATTTTTAAGTTGTTGTTCAATTTCCGCGTTTGTTAAATTACGGATTTCACTTGTTTTCATTCTGAGTCACCACCCCATTCATCTCGTCTTACAAACTTCGTTTTAATCGGAAGCTTATGAGAGGCGAGTCGCAATGCTTCACGAGCTACTTCTTCGGAAACACCGCCTACTTCAAACATGATTTTTCCTGGTTTTACGACGGCAACCCATCCTTCAGGTGCACCTTTACCAGAACCCATCCGTACCTCTAATGGTTTAGCTGTATATGGTTTTGATGGAAAAATTTTAATCCATACTTTCCCACCACGTTTCATAAAGCGTGTCATCGCAATTCTTGCTGCTTCGATTTGACGGTTCGTAATCCAAGCAGATTCTAGTGCTTGCAATCCGTAATCACCAAAAGTGATTTCTGTTCCGCCTTTTGCATTACCTTTCATTCTACCGCGAAATTCTTTACGGTGTTTTACACGTCTTGGCATTAACATGTTTATTTGCCTCCTTCCTCTTTTTTTGCACCTTTTGTTGGAAGGATTTCACCACGATAAATCCAAATTTTCACTCCGAGTTTACCGTAAGTTGTGTCCGCTTCTGCTGTGCCATAGTCAATGTCGGCACGCAACGTATGAAGTGGCACTGTTCCTTCGCTATACGATTCCGAACGAGCAATGTCTGCTCCGTTTAAACGACCTGACACTTCTGTACGAATTCCTTTTGCACCAGCGCGAACTGCACGTTGAATTGCTTGTTTCATCGCACGTCTAAATGCGACACGATTTTCAAGTTGTGTTGCAATATTTTCAGCAACAAGTTTCGCATTTAAGTCAGGTGTTTTAATTTCAAAAATATTAACGTGCACCCGTTTTCCAGTTAGTTCATTTAACGATTTTCGTAGTGATTCAACTTCAGAACCACCTTTACCGATAACCATGCCGGGTTTTGCCGTACGAATTGTAATGTTTACACGGTTTGCAGCTCGTTCAATTTCAATGCCTGCAACCGCTGCATCTTTAAGACGTTTTTCAATGTATTCGCGAATTTTAATGTCTTCGTGTAAAAGGTCTGCATAATCCTTGTCTGCATACCATCTTGATTCCCAATCACGATTGACTCCAATTCGCAGCCCAATTGGGTTAACTTTTTGACCCACGCATTATCCCTCCTTCTTTTCTGATACAACGACCGTAATGTGGCTCGTTCTTTTATTAATTCTACTTGCACGTCCTTGTGCGCGTGGACGGAAACGTTTTAATGTAACACCTTCGTCAACATAAGCTTCACTTACTACGAGATCGTCTGCTTCCATTTCGTAGTTATGTTCAGCATTGGCAATCGCCGAGTTTAGCACTTTTTCCACAATAGGAGAAGCTGCTTTTGGTGTATGACGTAAAATCGCAATTGCTTCACCGACTTCTTTCCCTCGAATTAAATCAACGACGAGGCGAGCTTTACGAGGAGCAATGCGGACTTGTTTTGCAACAGCTTTTGCTTGCATTGGCCTGAACCTCCTCTCAAATTAACGTTTAGTTTTTTTGTCATCAGCTGCGTGACCTCGGTACGTCCGCGTTGGCGCAAATTCACCTAACTTGTGACCGACCATATCTTCAGAAATATAAACTGGAACATGTTTTCTTCCGTCATAAACGGCAATGGTATGCCCTATAAATTCAGGAAAAATGGTTGAGCGACGCGACCATGTTTTGATGACTCTTTTTTCGTTCTTTTCATTCAATGCTTCGACCTTTTTCATCAAGTGATCGTCTACAAAAGGCCCCTTTTTTAAACTACGACCCACTTCTTTTCCTCCCTTCGCGATTGCACTACGGTTCTCGTGAACCGTAGATCAACCTTGCTATTTTTTACGACGACGTACGATATATTTGTCAGTTGGTTTATTCTTTTTACGCGTTTTGTAGCCAAGTGTCGGTTTACCCCATGGGCTCACTGGTGATTTCAAACCAATTGGCGAACGACCTTCCCCACCACCGTGTGGGTGATCGACTGGGTTCATGACAGAACCACGAACTGCAGGGCGTTTTCCGAGCCAGCGTGAACGTCCAGCTTTCCCTACATTAATGAGCTCATGCTCCACGTTTCCAACTTGACCAATCGTTGCACGACAAGTTGCTAGAATCATCCTCGTTTCTCCTGATGCAAGTTTTACGAGCACATATTTTCCTTCTTTTCCGAGCAACTGCGCTTCTGCTCCTGCTGAGCGTACAAGTTGTCCTCCACGTCCCGGTTTCAATTCGATATTATGAACGGTTTGACCGATTGGGATATTTTCAAGCGGTAATGCGTTCCCGACTTTGATATCTGCGTCTGGTCCAGACATTACTTCCATGCCAACTTTCAAGCCTTTTGGAGCGAGAATATAACGTTTTTCACCGTCAGCATAATGAATGAGTGCAATATTTGCTGTTCGGTTCGGATCGTATTCAATCGAGGCAACGCGACCAGGTATGCCATCTTTGTTCCGTTTAAAATCGATAATTCGATATTGACGTTTATGGCCACCGCCTTTATGACGAGTCGTAATCCGTCCTTGATTGTTGCGACCTGCTTTTTTATTAATTGGTGCAAGTAGTGACTTCTCTGGTTTATCAGTTGTTATTTCGCTAAAATCTAATCCTGTCATGCCACGACGAGCATTCGACGTTGGTTTAAATGTTTTGATTGCCATCTCATTTTCCCTCCTTCTCTAAAATGTTTATACTCCATCAAAAAAGTCAATTTCTTTGCTATCTGGAGTCAGTTGAATAATTGCTTTTTTGCGTTTTGGTCGATACCCAGAATATTGACCAAAGCGTCTAAATTTTCCTTTATAATTCATCGTGTTTACTTTTTGAACTTTCACACCGAAAATTTCTTCGACTGCACTTTTAATTTCTGTTTTGTTCGCGCGCGGGTCGACTTCGAATGTATACTTTTTTTCATCCATCGTTTCCATTGAACGTTCTGTAACTACGGGGCGCTTAATCACTTCACGTGCGTCCATTACGCTAGCACCTCCTCTACCTTTTCAGCTGCTTCCTTCGTCATAATCAGCTTATCGTGACCCAAAATATCAAGCACTTTCACTTCTGTCACTGCTTTCACTGTGACGCCAGGTATATTACGAGCTGAACGTGTAACTGTATCATCGTATTCATTTGTAACGATGAGTACTTTCTTACCTACTTCTAAGTTGTTTAAAATCGCAACCATATCTTTTGTTTTTGGTGTATCGATCGTAATTGTATCAACAACGATAAAGTTCTCTTCTTTTACTTTTGTTGAATAAGCTGATTTCAACGCAAGTCTACGAACTTTTTTCGGCATTTTGTAGCTATAGTTGCGTGGAGTTGGACCAAAAACGACCCCACCGCCTACCCATTGAGGAGAACGGATCGATCCTTGACGCGCACGACCTGTACCTTTTTGTCGCCACGGTTTACGACCACCACCACGAACTGCAGCACGGTTTTTCGTTGCATGAGTTCCTTGTCTTTTTTCTGCTTGTTGCATAATAACAACGTCGTAAAGCACATTGTTATTTGGCTCAATTCCAAATACGCTATCTGACAGTTCTATGTCACCTACTTTTGAGCCTTCTTGATTTACTAGAGTTAATTTAGGCATCGAATAAGCCTCCTTTCTTACTGAGCTTTAGCTGCTTTTAAAGCAGATTGAATCGTAACGTAACCTTTTTTCGGACCAGGTACGTTTCCTTTAATAAGAATAAGATTGCGTTCGGCATCAACTTTTACAATTTCAAGGTTTTGTAACGTTGTGCGTTCTCCACCCATACGTCCAGGTAATGCTTTACCTTTGAATACACGAGCTGGATCTACTGCTCCCATTGATCCTGGACCACGGTGATAGCGTGAACCATGACTCATCGGTCCGCGTGATTGGTTATGACGCTTAATCGCACCTTGAAATCCTTTCCCTTTTGAAGTACCAGTGACATCTACTTTTTCGCCTTCGCTGAATACGTCAACTTTAATTTCTTGGCCAACTTCATATTCAGCTGTGTTCACGCCGCGAATTTCTCTAACGAAGCGCTTAGGTGTTGTACCTGCTTTTTCAGCGTGACCTTTTTCTGGCTTTGTTGTGCGAGCTTCCTTTTTATCTTCAACGCCAATTTGGATCGCTTCATAACCGTCCGTTTCCACTGTTTTCTTTTGAAGAACAACATTTGGCATGGCTTCAATGACGGTTACTGGAACGACGTCACCATTTTCTAAGAAAATCTGTGTCATGCCTAGTTTCTTCCCTAAGATTCCTTTATTCATTCTTTCCACCTCCTAAATCTGTCATTAGAGCTTAATTTCAATGTCAACACCCGAAGGCAAGTCTAAACGCATAAGCGAATCGACGGTTTGTGGTGTCGGCTCGATAATATCGATTAAACGTTTATGAGTACGCATCTCGAATTGTTCACGAGAATCTTTGTATTTGTGTACGGCACGCAAAATCGTATAAACAGATCTTTCTGTCGGCAATGGGATCGGACCCGATACCTTTGCACCTGAACGTTTCGCTGTTTCTACAATTTTTCCGGCTGATTGATCCAACACTCTGTGATCATACGCTTTTAAACGAATACGAATTTTTTGCTTTGCCATTATTTTCCCTCCTTCGCCCATTTTTGTATGTTCATTCAATTCGACGTTTAATGCTTGCGGTCACATGATTAAGAATGAACATCATAGACAATTCTCCGCGAAAATTTCCTTCACACCGCCCATGGCAAAGGGGCCGGGTGTGTCAGCAACCTCTCGCTTCATCGCCAATACAATGACCAACATTCAACATTATATAGAAATTATCCGTTGATTGCAAGGTTTCTTGTAAAATCTTTGTAAGCTTTTATCTTACGGAAGAATCTAGAAGTTTCCCGCATGATGTGTGAACAAATAAAAGCAAGACACTGTTCTTTGAAACTATATTTGAACGAAATATTCTCTATGATGTACGAGACGGCTAAATTAAAAAAATTGAGCCCGCAAAAATAGGGCTCAATTTTTGTTTTTTGTATTACTTTTAATTACTCAACGATTTCAGCAACGACGCCAGCACCTACTGTACGTCCGCCTTCACGAATGGAGAATTTCGTTCCTTGTTCGATCGCGATAGGAGCAATTAATTCTACTGTCATTTCTACGTTGTCACCAGGCATCACCATTTCAACACCTTCTGGAAGTGTGATTGTTCCTGTTACGTCTGTTGTACGGAAGTAGAATTGCGGACGGTAGTTTGAGAAGAATGGAGTATGACGTCCACCTTCTTCTTTTGAAAGCACATAAACTTCTGCTTTAAATTTTGTATGAGCTGTTACTGTCCCTGGCTGAATGAGTACTTGACCGCGTTGTATATCTTCGCGAGATACTCCGCGTAGAAGAGCCCCGATGTTATCTCCAGCTTCAGCATAGTCAAGAAGCTTACGGAACATTTCTACACCTGTTACTGTAGTCTTTTCTGGTTTTTCAACGAGACCAAGAATTTCAACCTCGTCACCAACTTTTACTTGTCCACGCTCAACACGACCCGTCGCAACTGTACCACGACCCGTAATTGAGAAGACGTCCTCAACTGGCATCATGAACGGTTTATCTACATCACGTTCAGGAGTAGGGATGTATTCATCAACTTTTTCCATAAGCTCGATAATTTTTTGCTCCCACTCTGCGTCACCTTCTAGTGCTTTAAGAGCTGAACCTTTAACGATAGGAATATCATCACCAGGATACTCATATTCACTTAAAAGATCACGAACTTCCATTTCGACTAGTTCAAGTAGTTCTTCGTCGTCAACCATGTCACATTTGTTTAAGAATACGACGAAATATGGAACACCTACTTGGCGAGAAAGAAGAATGTGTTCACGAGTTTGTGGCATTGGACCATCAGCTGCAGATACAACGAGGATGGCTCCGTCCATTTGTGCTGCACCTGTAATCATGTTTTTAACATAGTCAGCGTGACCTGGGCAGTCCACGTGTGCATAGTGACGATTGTCAGTTTCATACTCTACGTGAGAAGTTGCAATTGTAATTCCACGCTCACGCTCTTCTGGCGCACCGTCGATTTGGTCATAAGCCATGGCATCACCACTGCCATATGTCTTGTTAAGTACAGTTGTAATTGCAGCTGTTAACGTTGTTTTTCCATGGTCAACGTGTCCTAGAGTCCCAATATTTACGTGTGGTTTTGAACGATCAAATTTTTCTTTAGCCATTTGATTAATTCCTCCTTAAATAAAGAAAAATAATTTTTTAAGTAAAGTTAAGTATATCATTGATAGACGTTAGACGCCTATCAACAATGCCTTCAAATTAAGTGAGGTGAATTATTCACCTGTTGCTTTTTTAATAATTTCTTCAGCGATTGCTTTCGGTACTTCTTCATAATGGTCAAAGACCATCGTATAAGTTCCACGACCTTGAGTGTTGGAACGAAGTGATGTTGCATAGCCAAACATTTCCGCAAGTGGTACGAATGCGTTAACGACTTGTGCATTACCGCGAGCATTCATCCCTTCTACACGACCACGCCGGCTCGTAATATCACCCATAATGTCACCCATGTATTCTTCTGGAACGACAACTTCAACTTTCATCATTGGCTCGAGAATGACTGGATTACAATTATCTTTTGCTTTTTTCAATGCCATGGACGCTGCGATTTTGAACGCCATTTCACTCGAGTCGACATCGTGGTATGAACCGTCATAAAGCTTCGCTTTCAAATCGATTAACGGATAGCCTGCTAATAAACCATTTTGAAGAGCATCTTCAAGTCCTGCTTGAACAGCTGGAATGTATTCACGCGGGACAACACCACCGACAATGGCGTCTTCAAATTCAAATCCTGCCCCTTCTTCAAGCGGCTCAAATTCAATCCAAACGTGTCCATATTGTCCACGTCCACCTGATTGACGAATGAACTTCCCTTCACATTGACCAGCTGAACGAATCGTCTCACGGTAAGAAACTTGCGGAGCTCCAACATTCGCTTCAACTTTAAACTCACGTTTCAACCTGTCAACGATAACATCGAGATGAAGTTCACCCATTCCGGCGATAATCGTTTGACCTGTTTCTTCATTTGTTTCTGTTTTGAACGTTGGGTCTTCTTCTGCAAGTTTCGCAAGGGCAACACCCATTTTATCTTGGTCATTTTTCGTTTTCGGTTCAATTGCAACCGAAATAACCGGCTCTGGAAATTCCATTGACTCAAGAATAACAGGATTTTTATCATCGCAAAGTGTATCGCCTGTTGCCGTGTCTTTTAATCCAACTGCTGCAGCAATATCTCCTGAATAAACAGTTGAAATCTCTTCCCGGGAATTCGCGTGCATCTGCAAAATTCGTCCAATACGTTCGCGCTTTCCTTTCGTTGAGTTTAGAACATAAGAGCCTGAATCGACTTTTCCAGAGTAAACACGGAAGAATGTAAGTTTACCGACGAATGGGTCTGTCATTACTTTAAAAGCTAATGCTGAAAACGGACCGTTGTCGTCTGCTTCACGCGTTACCTCTTCTTCAGTCTTCGGTAAAACTCCCTTAATTGCTTCAATATCAAGTGGCGAAGGCAAGTAATCAATGACGGCATCAATCACAGGCTGAATTCCTTTGTTCTTAAATGCGGAACCACAGAGAACTGGGTAAAATTCAACTTGCAGTGTCGCTTGGCGAATGGCAGCTTTAAGCTCCTCATTCGTAATTTCTTCACCTTCTAAATATTTCATCATTAAGTCTTCATCATAGTCCGCAACCGCTTCAATAAGCTTCGCACGTTGCTCTTCAGCAAGGTCAACTAAGTCACTTGGGATCTCCCGCTCTTCCAAGTTAGCCCCAAGATCATCTTCGTAATAGTACGCCTTCATCTCGATAAGGTCAACCATACCTTCAAAATTGTCTTCTGCACCAATTGGAATTTGTACTGGATGAGCATTGGCACCAAGTCTATCATGTAGCGTGCTAATCGCGTACATAAAGTCAGCACCAATTTTGTCCATTTTGTTAACAAAGACAATTCGCGGCACTCCGTATGTCGTCGCTTGACGCCAAACGGTTTCTGTTTGAGGTTCTACTCCTGATTGAGCGTCGAGAACTGTTACAGCTCCATCTAATACACGAAGAGAACGTTCTACTTCAACGGTAAAGTCTACGTGTCCAGGCGTATCAATAATATTGACACGGTGTCCCTTCCATTGGGCAGTTGTTGCTGCAGACGTGATTGTAATTCCACGTTCTTGCTCCTGCTCCATCCAGTCCATTTGTGACGCACCTTCATGCGTCTCACCAACTTTATGAATACGACCTGTATAGAATAAAATCCGTTCAGTAGTTGTCGTTTTTCCAGCATCAATATGTGCCATAATTCCAATGTTTCGTGTATTCTTTAAGGAGAATTCTCTTGGCATTCTACTTTCTCCTTCCTTCTCTGTATTAAAATGTTTTTCGTATTACCAACGGTAATGAGCAAATGCTTTGTTCGCTTCTGCCATTTTGTGTACGTCTTCACGTTTTCTAACTGCAGCACCTGTATTATTCGCTGCATCCAAAATTTCATTCGCTAGTCTTTCTTCCATCGACTTTTCATTACGAAGACGTGCATAGTTTACTAACCAACGAAGTCCAAGTGCTGTTCTACGTTCAGGACGAACTTCAACTGGAACTTGATAGTTCGCACCACCGACACGGCGTGCTTTTACTTCTAGGACAGGCATAATGTTTTTTAGCGCTTGTTCAAACACTTCCATTGGGTCTTGATTTGTACGCTCTTTTACGATTTCAAAAGCTTTATATAAAATTTTTTGCGCCTTCCCACGTTTTCCATCAATCATAATACGATTAATTAAACGAGTGACGAGTTTCGAATCGTAAATCGGGTCAGGCAATACATCACGGCGCTCAACGGGTCCCTTACGAGGCATGTAGTATTCCTCCTTTCACATGAAAATTGCTTTACTTTTATTCTTTCGGCTTTTTCGTTCCGTATTTTGAACGGCTTTGCATCCGGTTGTTTACACCAGCTGTATCAAGAGCACCACGTACAATATGATAGCGGACACCTGGTAAGTCTTTCACACGACCGCCACGAATTAATACGACACTATGCTCTTGCAAGTTGTGACCGATCCCCGGGATGTATGCTGTTACTTCAATTCCATTCGTTAGACGAACACGAGCATACTTACGAAGTGCCGAGTTTGGTTTTTTCGGAGTCATGGTTCCAACACGTGTACAAACTCCTCGTTTTTGTGGAGAATTTACATCCGTCATCGTCTTTTTAAAACTATTGTAGTTTTTATTCAACGCTGGGGAGTCTGATTGTTTCGTTTTAGACTTGCGCCCTTTACGGATCAACTGGTTAATTGTAGGCATGGATGATTCCTCCTTCCTTCATTATTTCCTGAACTTTAATCAAAACTAGAAACACGTTCCGATGTTCGTTTGAGTGTGATTTCGCGCGTCATTCTAATCCCACACATCCAGGTGGTTCATTATTAGGAAAAAGAAAGATTTGCACGATGGATAAGTGTGCAAATAGGTTATTTCTTTATCGCAACCGTTGCAGCTCCAACTTCAATTCCACAAGCTTCACCAAGTTTTTTCATCGAATCAACGGTTGTAATCGGAATCCCTAATTCGGTCGCAAACACTTTAACTTTGTTCACAACACGTATTTCAGCATCATCCGCAATAATTAACTCGCTCACTTGACCTTCTTGAAGAGCTTTCAACGTTTGTTTTGTCCCAATAATGACTTGCTCTGCCTGTGATACTTTTTCATAAGACATATTGCTATCCTCCAAAGCACAGGTTTTGAACACACTTCGTAATAATATCACCTTAGAAGTTCTTTTGTCAACAGCAAAAATCATTCTATTCAGGAAGCACGGAGCGCTTCCTGAATAGAATATAGTTTATTTACTCTTGAACGATTAACGCTTCTTCGGTTTCTACGTCCGATGTTACTAGATCATCGGCCTCGCTTTTCACTTGAATTGTGCGGTAGCGAGACATACCTGTACCAGCTGGAACGAGTTTTCCAATAATTACGTTCTCTTTCAATCCGAGAAGCTCATCGACTTTTCCTTTTATCGCTGCGTCGGTTAGGACTCTCGTTGTTTCTTGGAAAGACGCTGCTGATAAGAATGAATCTGTTTCAAGAGATGCCTTCGTTATTCCGAGCAATACAGGACGTGCTGTCGCTGGACGCCCACCATTGAGCAAGACTTCTTTGTTCACGTCTTTAAATGTATGGACATCGAGCAATGCTCCTGGTAAAACATCCGTGTCACCCGAATCGATTACACGTACTTTACGCATCATTTGACGAACCATAACTTCGATATGTTTATCGCCAATTTCAACCCCTTGCATGCGATATACTTTTTGTACTTCGCGGAGCAAGTAAGACTGAACGCCTTCTACACCTGTAATGCGGATCAATTCTTTCGGATCAATCGAACCTTCGGTAATTTCTTGGCCACCGATGACTTCATCCCCGATCGCGACTTTAATTCTCGCACCGTATGGGATTGTGTAATTACGTGTTTCGATATCGCCTTGAACAACAACTTCCCGTTTATCTTTCGTATCCGTAATATCAACGACTTTCCCGTCAAGCTCACTAATAACTGCTTGCCCTTTCGGATTTCGAGCTTCAAATAATTCTTGAATTCTCGGTAAACCTTGTGTAATGTCGTCGCCCGCGACGCCGCCTGTATGGAATGTTCTCATTGTTAGCTGCGTGCCTGGTTCTCCGATCGACTGCGCAGCAATAATTCCGACAGCTTCACCGACTTCAACATCAGCACCTGTAGCTAAGTTACGACCGTAACATTTTTTACAAACGCCATGTCTTGATTCGCATGTAAATACGGAACGAATATGAACTTCCTCAATTCCAGAGTCAACTATCTTCATTGCAATGTCTTCCGTAATTTGCTTATCTTTCTTAACAAACACTTCGCCCGTCTCTGGATGCTTCACTGTTCGGAATGCCGTTCTGCCGACGAGGCGATCGTACAAGCTTTCGATCACTTCGCTTCCTTCCTGAATCGCAGTAATCGGAAGACCACGGTCTGTTCCACAGTCATCTTCTCTTACGATAACGTCTTGCGCTACGTCAACGAGACGACGTGTTAAGTAGCCTGAGTCAGCTGTTTTTAGTGCTGTGTCCGCAAGCCCTTTTCTCGCACCGTGAGTTGATATAAAGTACTCCAACACCGTTAAGCCTTCACGGAAACTCGATTTGATCGGTAGCTCAATAATTCGACCAGCCGGGTTGGCCATTAAACCACGCATACCTGCAAGTTGCGTAAAGTTTGACGGATTTCCTCTCGCGCCAGAGTCACTCATCATAAAGATCGGGTTTAAGCTGTCAAGCGATGCCATGAGGCGATCTTGAATCGTATCTTTTGCTTCACTCCAAATTGAGATGACACGTTCATATCGCTCTTCTTCTGTAATAAGGCCTCGGCGAAATTGCTTTAACACCTTCTCGACTTTTTCTTCTGCTTCATCTAAAATTTCTTGTTTTTCAGGGAGGACAACGACGTCAGTGATACCGACTGTAATCCCTGCTTGTGTTGAGTATTTAAAGCCGAGATCTTTCATAAGATCAAGCATTCTTGATGTTTCAGTTACTTTAAAACGCTTGAACACTTCGGCTATTATTTTTCCGAGTATTCCTTTTTTGAACGGCGGTACGAGTTCACGCTTTGCAATCTCTTCTTTTACGTCTACTCCCTTTTCAACAAAGTAACGATCAGGTGTTGCCTGTTGTAAGTTTTCGGTTGTTGGTTCATTGATATAAGGGAACGATTCCGGCATAATTTCGTTAAAAATAAGTTTCCCGATTGTCGTCAACAAGAGCTTTTGTTTTTGCTCTTCAGTAAATGATGTTTTACCGAGTGAATCGGCTCTCACTGCAACGCGTGTGTGCAAATCAACGTACCGATTTTGATAGGCAGTTAATGCTTCATTCGCATCTTTGAAAATTGAACCTTCACCGGTGGCACCTTTTTTCTCAATCGTCAAGTAATAATTACCGAGTACCATATCTTGAGATGGAGTCACAACAGGTTTACCGTCTTTTGGATTTAAAATGTTTTGTGCTGCAAGCATAAGCAGTCTTGCCTCTGCTTGCGCTTCAGCAGATAAAGGTACATGAACGGCCATTTGGTCACCGTCGAAGTCAGCATTATACGCTGTACAAACGAGCGGGTGAAGACGAATCGCTCGACCTTCAACGAGCATTGGCTCAAATGCTTGAATACCTAATCGGTGCAACGTTGGCGCACGATTCAAGAGAACAGGGTGTTCTTTGATCACTTCTTCAAGAACGTCCCACACTTCAGCGTGAAGTTTTTCTATTTTTCGCTTCGCACTTTTAATATTGTGCGCAAAACCTTTAGCAACAAGCTCTTTCATGACAAACGGCTTAAAAAGCTCTAGCGCCATTTCTTTCGGTAAGCCGCATTGGTACATTTTTAAGTTCGGTCCGACAACTATGACAGAGCGTCCAGAATAGTCAACACGCTTTCCAAGCAAATTTTGTCTAAAGCGACCTTGCTTTCCTTTTAACATATGGGAAAGCGATTTTAACGGACGGTTACCTGGTCCTGTTACAGGACGACCACGGCGTCCGTTGTCAATGAGCGCGTCAACCGCTTCTTGCAACATCCGCTTCTCGTTTTGCACGATAATGTTCGGTGCACCTAAATCAAGAAGACGTTTTAAACGGTTGTTCCGGTTAATCACACGTCGATACAAATCGTTTAAATCCGACGTCGCAAAGCGTCCGCCGTCAAGTTGTACCATCGGACGAAGTTCTGGTGGGATGACTGGTAATACGTCAAGAACCATCCATTCAGGCATGTTTTTTGAATTGCGGAACGCCTCTAACACTTCTAAGCGCTTAATCGCTCTCGTACGTCTTTGACCTTGAATTGTTTTCAATTCTTCTTTTAATTCATCCACTTCTTTTTCGAGGTCAACATCTTGAAGAAGTTTTTTAATCGCTTCTGCACCCATTTGTGCCGTAAACGATTGTCCATATTTTTCGCGGTAGACACGATATTCTTTTTCAGACAGAAGTTGCTTTCTTTCAAGCGCTGTGTCACCCGGATCGGTTACGACGTATGATGCAAAATAGATAATCTCCTCCAGAGCACGTGGCGACATATCAAGAAGTAGACCCATTCTACTCGGTATTCCTTTGAAATACCAAATATGGGAAACAGGGGCAGCAAGTTCGATGTGCCCCATTCGTTCTCTTCTTACTTTTGCCCGCGTCACTTCGACCCCGCATCGATCACAGACGACACCTTTGTATCTAACACGCTTGTACTTTCCGCAATGACATTCCCAATCTTTTGTCGGTCCGAAAATCCGTTCGCAAAAAAGACCGTCTTTTTCAGGTTTTAACGTACGGTAGTTAATCGTTTCAGGCTTTTTTACCTCTCCTCTTGACCATGAGCGAATTTTGTTAGGTGAAGCTAAACCAATTTTCATATACTCAAAATTGTTAACATCTATCAAAGGGGCTACCTCCCTTTCTATTCCAGTTGCTTAACTTTTTTACGCAGAAAACTACTCACTCGTACCGACTGATTCCGCCTGCAAATTTAACCGGTCATTCGTTGGGTCATCTTCATCGTCAAGCTCTTTCATTTCAATTTCTTCATTATCACCCGATAAAATTTTGACGTCCATTCCGAGACTTTGCAGTTCTTTAATCAATACTTTAAACGATTCTGGTACACCCGGTTCAGGGACATTCTCGCCTTTAACGATCGCTTCATATGTTTTTACACGTCCGACAACGTCGTCCGATTTTACGGTAAGGATTTCTTGAAGAGTATAAGCTGCACCGTACGCTTCAAGTGCCCAAACTTCCATTTCCCCAAATCGCTGTCCGCCAAATTGCGCTTTTCCTCCAAGTGGCTGTTGCGTAACGAGAGAATATGGCCCTGTTGAACGAGCGTGAAGCTTGTCATCAACCATATGCGCTAGCTTAATCATGTACATGACACCGACAGATACACGATTATCAAAAGGTTCACCTGTTCTACCGTCATATAAAATTGTTTTTCCGTCACGAGGCAAGCCTGCTTCTTCAAGTGTATCCCAGACATCTTGCTCATTCGCTCCGTCAAATACGGGTGTGGCTACGTGAATGTTTAAGTGCCGTGCTGCCATTCCTAAATGAAGCTCAAGCACTTGCCCAATGTTCATCCGTGAAGGTACCCCAAGTGGATTAAGCATGACATCGATCGGCGTACCGTCTGGTAAATAAGGCATATCTTCTTCCGGCAAAATTTTTGAAATCACACCTTTGTTTCCGTGACGACCTGCCATTTTATCGCCTTCATGAATTTTACGTTTTTGGACAATATATACTCGTACGAGCTGATTGACTCCCGGTGGAAGTTCATCCCCGTCTTCACGGTTAAACACTTTGACATCTAGGACTATCCCATCCCCACCGTGCGGAACACGTAACGACGTATCACGAACTTCTCTTGCTTTTTCACCAAAAATGGCATGCAAGAGACGTTCTTCAGCTGTTAACTCTGTCACACCTTTCGGTGTTACTTTTCCGACGAGAATGTCGCCATCGCGCACTTCCGCTCCGATGCGAATAATTCCGCGTTCGTCAAGGTTACGAAGCGCATCCTCTCCTACGTTCGGTATATCACGTGTAATCTCTTCTGGCCCTAGTTTCGTATCACGTGCTTCGGATTCGTATTCTTCGATGTGAATTGACGTATAAACGTCATCTTTCACGAGTCGCTCACTCATAATAATCGCGTCTTCGTAGTTATAGCCTTCCCACGTCATAAAAGCAACGAGTACGTTACGTCCGAGAGCAAGCTCACCTTTTTCCATTGAAGGACCATCAGCCAAAATCTCACCTTTTTCTACACGCTCACCTTTTTGAACGAGTGGACGTTGGTTATAGCTAGTGCCTTGGTTTGAACGTAAAAACTTTTGCAGATTATATTTATCAAGGTCACCTTCAACTTCTTTTCCGTCGACATTTTGGATGCTTCTCACCCAAATCTCGGAAGCGGTCACACGTTCTACGATGCCATCACGCTTACAAATTACAGCTGAGCCTGAATCTTTTGCAGAGACGTGTTCAATTCCAGTTCCGACAAGCGGCGCTTCTGGTACAAGAAGTGGTACAGCCTGACGCTGCATGTTTGCTCCCATGAGTGCACGGTTTGAGTCGTCATTTTCCAAGAAAGGAATGCACGCTGTAGCTGCTGAAACGACTTGCTTTGGCGAAACGTCCATATAATCAATTAAATCACGCTTAAAAACAGCATTATCACCACGAAAACGAGCATAAACACTTTCGTCTACAAATGTGCCATCATCGTTAAGCTTTTCGTTCGCTTGAGCAACGATATAATTGTCTTCTTCATCCGCTGTTAAGTAATCTATACGATCCGTTACTTTTCCCGTCTCAGGGTCAACACGGCGATACGGCGTTTCAATAAATCCGTACTTATTTACCTTTGCATACGTTGACAACGAGTTAATTAAGCCGATGTTCGGTCCTTCCGGCGTTTCAATTGGACACATTCTACCGTAGTGAGAGTAATGTACGTCACGTACTTCCATACCAGCACGCTCACGTGTTAATCCACCTGGACCTAATGCAGACAAACGACGTTTATGCGTCAGCTCCGCCAGCGGATTCGTCTGGTCCATAAATTGAGACAGCTGTGAGCTTCCGAAAAACTCTTTTATCGATGCAATTACTGGACGTATGTTTATGAGAGCTTGTGGCGTAATGACGTTCGTATCTTGAATCGACATCCGCTCACGAACGACGCGTTCCATACGAGAAAGACCAATTCTAAATTGGTTTTGCAATAACTCACCGACTGAGCGGAGACGGCGATTTCCTAAATGATCGATATCATCTGTATCGCCAACATCATGAAGTAGATTAAAGAAGTAATTAACAGATGCAATGATATCTTCTGGCGTAATGTTTTTTACACTCTCTTCAATACCACCATTACCAATGACATTTATTACTTTTTCACTGTCAGTATCATCCGGAGCGAAAATTTTAATGGATTGAACATTCACATCAACGTCATCAACGACCCCGCCGAACGGTCGGAACGTACGAAAACCTACATTGTTTTCCAATAAAGGTAAGATTTTGTCAAGTAATCTACGATCGAGAACATCACCGACATCTGCAATCACTTCACCTGTGTCAGGATCAATTAATTTTTCGGCTAACCGTTGATTAAATAGACGGTTTTTAATATGAAGTTTTTTATTAATCTTGTAGCGTCCGACATTCGCTAGATCGTATCGTTTCGGATCAAAAAAGCGAGATTCAATTAAATTTTTAGCATTATCGATCGTTGGCGGCTCGCCTGGACGCAAACGCTCGTAAATTTCAATCAACGCTTTTTCCGGGCTGTCGGTATTATCTTTTTCTAACGTATTTCTTAAAAATTCGTCTTCCCCTAGAAGGTCGATGATTTCTTGATCAGAGCCAAACCCTAATGCTCTTAATAATACTGTAATCGGAATCTTCCGAGTCCGATCAATTCTGACGTACACAATATCTTTTGCATCAGTCTCGAACTCGAGCCATGCTCCACGGTTTGGTATAACGGTAGCCGTAAAGCCGCGCTTCCCGTTTTTATCTAGCTTTTCACTATAATACACACTTGGTGAACGGACAAGCTGAGAAACGATGACCCGTTCAGCTCCATTAATGATAAACGTTCCATTTTCCGTCATAAGCGGAAAGTCACCCATAAACACTTCTTGTTCTTTAACTTCTCCTGTTTCCTTGTTTATGAGCCTAACCTTTACACGAAGTGGTGCTGAATACGTAACATCACGTTCCTTCGCTTCTTCTACCGAATACTTCGCTTCGCCGAGACTATAATCGACGAATTCTAGCACGAGATTCCCCGTAAAATCTTCAATCGGAGAAATGTCCTGAAACATCTCGCGCAAACCCTCATCAAGAAACCATTGATACGATGCGGTTTGAATCTCGATAAGATTTGGAAGCTCCAATACTTCATTGATTCTTGCATACGATCTTCTTTGGCGGTGGCGTCCATACTGAACTAGTTGACCTGTCAACTCATTCACCCCTTAAATCATGCATTTTAATGTCATGGACTCGCTCATGGAAATTTTACCAAATGGCAAGTCTAAAGCGTAGACAGAATTGTCGTTGCGACTTCTTTACTATTAAATCAAAAAATTCGCGCTCCACTATGACACAGCGCCTCAAACACTTAGACTACCAACGAGATTTTAGGACATGGGCGTTCGTTCTATTATGTATAGAACAAAAAATAAAAGGGCAATCCAAGCATCATTTCCCCTTTACATTTCTAATTATGTTAGTCTTCCCAAATCTCTTTTTATTTATACATGACAAAAAGAACCTTCTCACATAACCTTTTTAAAATATGAAAGGCGTTATTTGCCTAAGGAACGGTGAAGGATCTTTCGTCTGTCTTTCATAGAATTGACGGTCTTAAGCGTTAGCATTACATAATGCTATCACATTTATAACTAGGAGTCAATAATATATTTATCCTCAAAAAAAATTAAGGGTTGAAACTTTTATATTAATTTTCTGAATATTTATTGTATTGTTGCTTTTATTCAACTATGATTAATCTTTAAGCATTTAAAAACATTTTTTATTTGAAGGAGTGTAATTTTATGATTGCTGAGCGATCAAAAAGTGATTTGCTTGATTTGGATGCTTCGTCCATTGCACAACATATTCGAGCCGGTCGCATAAGTTCCTATGAAGCAACGAAAACATACATTCAGCATATCAAACATATGAACGAACGTATTAATTGCTTAGTAGAAGAGCGATTTGATGAAGCGTTACGAGAAGCAAAAAAATGTGACAATGGACTGAAAGAAGGGGCTGTAAAAGGACAGTTGTTTGGAGTCCCAATTGCTGTAAAAGATATGTTTAATGTGGCAGGTATGAGAACAACTTCAGGACTAGTCCATAGAGCAAATACACTTGAATCAGAAGATTCCGAAGTCGTTCGACGATTGAAACGTGAAGGTGCTATCATTATCGGAAAAACGAATACAGGAGTGCTTGGGTTACATTTTGAATCATCGAATAAAATACATGGAACGACGAACAACCCGTGGGATCAATCACGAACAGCTGGAGGTTCGAGTGGGGGATGTGCAGCTCTCGTCGCAAGCGGAGGTGCAGCTGTAAGTGTCGGCTCTGATATATTCGGTTCACTACGAAATCCCGCTCACTTCAACGGTGTCATTACATTTAAATGCGGAGCATACCAGGTGTCGAACGAAGGACATATTCCATCACCTGCCGCTTATCCATTGCAAGAAGCAATGCTCGGAATTGGAGCGTTAAGTAAATCTGTCGCAGATGCTGAACTTATAAACTCGATTATTGCGAACAATGTGCCACCAGAAGTTAACGTCGATGAATTTCGCATCGTCATTCCAGAACCGAAATATAAGGTTTCAGAAGAAACGAGAGTAGCGCTCGATATAGTGCGCACCTATTTAAAAGAATCCTTTTCTGTTGAAACGAATATTGACGTTCCACATTTAAACCCGATGTTAACGATTGATCATTTGCAAATTTTATCAATCGATGGGGGAAAGGATGTTTGGCCGATCGCATTTGACAACGATGAACGCTTTCCAATTTTCCGAACGTTAGTACAAGAATTAGTGAAAAAAAATACGGATTATGATTACTTTTTCTTAAAAACGATGGCTCTCGGGAAAGTTGGGACTGTTCTTTTCGGTACGAATTCGAAAAAAATCGGAGGGTTAGAAAGAAAAATTGCAGAGAAAATCGCGGACGCTAACCGTTTTTTAGACAAAACCATTTTACTCTTGCCGTCATACCCGACACCAGCTAAAAAACACCGTAAACTTGACGGCGAAGTGTTTTCGAATCGCTTGCAAGTATTAACAAAAATGCCATATACGAGTTATGCTAACGTCCTCGGTTTACCAGCATTATCCGTTCCAATTACAGAGGATAAAGACGGATTGCCGATTAGCTTACAACTCATCAGCCGAATCGGAAATGAAAAAGCATTGTTTCACTTTGGTACACTGCTTGAAAAAGAATTTCGCGGTTACAAACGCGCCAAGCATATATAAGTTTAACGATGTTTTTTCGCACGAAAAATAAAATAGCCCTTTGATTTGTTAACGACATCAACGTCACCAAATAAAGAAATTAATTCTTTTTTGGCCGACGGAGCTCCTTGTTTTTTTTGAATAACGATCCAAAATTCACCTCCCGGTTCTAAATGCTCGTATGCTTGTCGAAACAATTCATAAACCACTTTTTTACCAGCTCGAATCGGTGGATTTGATAAAATCGCAGCAAAGTGTTTATCACGAATGTTTTCAAACAAATCGCTTTTCATCACTGAAACATTATTCACCCCGTTCGCTTGCCGATTTTTTTTAGCAAGCTCGATGGCACGCTCATTAACGTCTATCATAATAATGGCGCGATCAGGTGCTTGTTTTGCTAATGACAGCCCTATTGGTCCATATCCGCAGCCAACATCTAGAATCGGACCTTTTATGATAGGAAAATGAAACGATTCGAGTAAGAGCTTCGTTCCGAAGTCAACCGCATGCTTTGAAAACACACCAACATCGGTCGTAAATACCATGTCATGGCCATTTATGTTGACATGAATACGTTGAGGCGCACTCTTTGCTGATGGTTTTTCTGAATAATAATGTTCCAAGCTACTCACTACCTTTCTCTTAACGTATAAAACAACAGGGTATACCAATCCCCTTGGTATACCCTGATTTCAATATCCTTATTTAAGTTCGACACCAGCGCCGACTTCTTCAAGCTTCGCTTTAATTTCTTCAGCTTCTTCTTTTTCAACGCCTTCTTTAACTGGTTTTGGAGCGTTATCAACAAGTTCTTTCGCTTCTTTCAAGCCGAGACCTGTTATTTCACGCACAACTTTAATCACTTTAATTTTGCTTGCACCAGCATCCTCAAGAACAACATCAAATTCTGATTGTTCTTCTGCACCGCCACCTGCAGCAGCACCGCCTGCAACTGCAACAGGCGCAGCAGCTGTTACACCGAATTCTTCTTCAATTGCTTTTACAAGCTCGTTAAGTTCTAATACGGTCATTTCTTTTATTGCTTCAATAATTTGATCTTTACTCATGATTACATGTTCCTCCTTAATTGATATACTTTCGTTTCTTTGTTAGGCAAAGATAAACTTACGCGCCTTCCTCTCCTTCTTTTTGATCCGCAACCGCTTTCGTTGCCAATGCAAAGTTACGCATCGGTGCTTGTAATACGCTAAGCAACATCGAAAGAAGGCCTTCGCGTGAAGGAAGATCCGCAAGTGCTTTAATTTCATCAAGCGACACAACATTACCTTCGATAACACCTGTTTTAATTTCAAGTGCTTCATTTTCTTTTGCAAAGTTATTTAACACTTTTGCAGGTGCGACAACATCTTCGTTGCTAAATGCGATCGCTGTAGGACCGACAATCTGATCGTCAAGCTCAGTCATGTCAACTTCTGCAGTCGCACGACGAACGAGCGTGTTTTTGTACACTTTAAATTCAACGCCTGCTTCACGAAGCTGTTTCCTAAGTTCGGTTACGGCTGCAACGTCTAGACCACGATAATCAACGAGAATCGTTGCTTTACTCGCCTTAAGTTTTTCAGAAATCTCATTAACAACTTGTTTTTTGCTTTCTAGTTTGCTGCTCACTTATAACACCTCCTAAAAAGTCGTTCATACCGTACGCATCCGCGAAAGCTCACACGAATGTGAGTTCATTCGACGATATCACTATACTCGAAAGTTAAAAAACCTTCATGCCGATCGACATGAAGGTTATATATAGACAGAAACAGCATTCGTTTCGTCGTTAACAACCTCGGTAGGATGATTAAGTGCAAACGTGCACCCCTACTGTCTACGGTATGATTGCTCTCATATTTTCACTTGTCTTAGTATAGACGTGACTGACATACAAGTCAACGCTTTTATAAATAAGCAGCAGGATTAATTTTTATTCCAGGTCCCATTGTGGAAGAGACGGAAATGTTTCTCAGGTATGTGCCTTTCGCTGCTGACGGTTTCGCTTTGACAAGCGTATCCATAATCGTTTCAAAGTTTTCAACGAGCTGATTCGTTTCAAATGAAACTTTTCCGATTGGAGTATGGACATTACCTGCTTTATCAACACGATACTCGACTTTTCCTGCTTTAATTTCTTTAACTGCTTTTTCAACTTCAAATGTAACTGTGCCTGTTTTCGGGTTCGGCATTAAGCCTTTCGGACCAAGGACACGTCCAAGCTTCCCTACTTCCGCCATCATGTCAGGCGTTGCAACGATAACATCGAAGTCAAACCAGCCTTGATTAATTTTATTGATATAGTCTTGTTCACCAACATAATCAGCGCCAGCCGCTTCCGCTTCTTTTGCTTTATCGCCTTTTGCAAATACGAGTACACGCTGTGTTTTTCCTGTTCCGTTCGGCAACACGACAGCGCCACGGATTTGCTGATCATTTTTTCGCGGATCAACACCAAGGCGAACAGCAATTTCTACTGTTTCATCAAAGTTCGCTTTCGCTGTTTGCTTTACAAGTTCAAGCGCTTCTTTGACGTCGTAAAGCTTTGTTTTGTCAATCAACTTTACGGAATCTTGATACTTTTTACCTTTCTTTGGCAATTTCTTTTCCTCCCTATTGTGGTTTAACGGATTATCCTCCCACGCGTCAACCAGAACGAGCGTCGTTAGTTAATCATTAGTCTTCAATCGTAATTCCCATACTACGTGCTGTTCCTTCTACCATTTTCATAGCCGCTTCTACGTCTGCAGCATTAAGGTCAGGCATTTTCATTTCGGCAATTTCACGTACTTTTGCACGTTTCACTGTTGCAACTTTGTTCTTGTTCGGTTCACCTGAACCTAATTTAATGCCTGCTTCCTTCTTCAAAAGAACTGCTGCAGGTGGTGTTTTCGTAATAAACGTAAATGAGCGATCTTCAAAAACAGTAATTTCAACCGGAATAATTAGCCCTGCATTTTCTTGCGTACGCGCGTTAAATTCTTTACAAAATTCCATAATGTTTACTCCAGCTTGACCGAGCGCCGGTCCAACTGGTGGTGCTGGGTTGGCTTTTCCAGCAGGTATTTGTAGTTTAACAACTTTCGATACTTTTTTAGCCACGTGACACACCTCCTTAAGTCCGTGATGTGGTATTTGAGCTTTATAAAATGGTTCAAAAGAGGTTCGCAAAATATGAATCAGTCCTAGCTTTTGAACGCTTTTAGCTCTCCCACCCATAAAAAACAAAAGTCATAAGTTGACTTTTGAAACATTAAAATTCTATCATTTTTAGTGAACAAAAGCAATATATCAATTAAATCCTTTCGATTTGCGTAAATTCTAACTCGACTGGCGTTTCCCTTCCAAACATATTCACATGCACTTTTACTTTTTGTTTATCTAAATCGATTTCTTCAATTTTACCAACAAAGTCGGCAAATGGACCTTCTTTCACTTTCACACTTTCATTAATTTGGAAGTCAACTTCAGGCTTCGGTGTTTCATAACCCATACTTTTTAAAATTGAATCCACTTCTTCTGGTAAAAGGGGAGTTGGTTTTGAGCCTGCACCACTCGAACCGACGAATCCTGTTACACCTGGTGTGTTCCGAACGACGTACCATGAATCATCCGTCATAATCATTTCCGTTAATACGTAGCCAGGGAACACTTTACGCATCGTTGTTTTCTTTTTGCCATTTTTAATTTCCGTTTCTTCTTCAACAGGGACTAAGACGCGAAAAATTTTATCTGTCATCCCCATCGATTCTACACGTTTTTCTAAATTTGTTTTTACTTTATTCTCATAGCCTGAATACGTATGAACAACGTACCATCTTTTTTCCATCATAAATAGGACGCTTCGTCCTTCCCTCCCCAAATGCGTTTACTTTCCATTTTATCCTGACCTGCTAAATTCTATAATAGTTTTTGTTCAAAAAGTCTAGAGGCTCCAACGTTGTCAGATCGTTTACGTTATGCGTAAACATAGCGTGTTCGTCAATCTTGCCTCTCGTAATTCTCATGTTTGAACACATACTGTAACGTCTATCCTGTGATCAATTTAAGCAGCGATGAAATGCCAAAGTCAACAACAACGAAGAAAAGAGTGACAAAAGCTACCGTAACGACAACTGTTATCGTATATTTCACTAGTTCTTGTTTTGTTGGCCAGCGGACTTTTTTCATCTCGCTAGCAACGTTTTTAAAAAATTGGCTCATCTTCTTGAACATCGGTCTGATCTATTCTCCTTCCCAACTTCAGCACTCGTACATCATTTCGTTTCTTTATGAACTGTGTGGGCGTTACATATTTTACAAAATTTTTTAATTGATAATCTTGACGCATCTGACTGCTTATTTTTCACCGTTGAATAGTTTCGACTTTCACAATTAGAGCATGCCAAAATCACTTTTGTGCGCACTCATATCGCTCCATCCTATCAAATCTATACTTAACCAACTTTATCATAGCTAAAAACAGCATGTCAACGTGATTTGAAACGAATAGCTAATCCAAAGGCTGAACAATGAAAAACTGTGCAATCCCTTTCAATAAGGTAAGTTAAAAAGGGAAGACAAGGAGAGGCAAAGGCGGCTAAATACGTAACGTAATCAACTCCGAATTACTCGTCGCAAAATTACAAAGATCTATATTCAAATCGCTATCTTGTTGTAACATCGATACTAGCACATCGGTACCGAAGAGCAAGGAAACTCAGCTCTAGACCAAACGCTTGCACAGGATATGCTGACTTCTGCCTATTGAGGTGCGCCACCTCAAAAACTCAAGCTGTGTGAGAGTGGGAACATTTACATATCCTTCTCAGGATGTGCACGTTTTTAGCAGTAGAATTCATTCTATACGTGAGTAATGGAAAAATAAGCTGAAGAAATTCCCAGCTATAACTTAACACCCCAATGTTGATTCGCTCTAGCCAAACTGATTCACATCCTGTAAGTCATCGTACTTTTTAAACAACTGGTTATAAGGTTAATTCTCGAATCTCTAAATACCGTTCAAGCTTCCTTTTCACACGCTGAAGAGCATTATCGATCGATTTTACATGGCGGTTTAGATCATCAGAAATTTCTTGATAAGAACGCCCATCTAAGTAATGCATCAACACTTGTCGCTCCAAATCGCTTAACACTTCCGTCATTTTATCTTCAATATCGTTAAATTGCTCGCGATTAATGAGTAGCAATTCCGGATTGAGTTTGCTCGTTCCTGAAAGCACATCCATTAACGTTCGTTCCGATTCTTCATCATAAATAGGCTTGTCCAATGAAATGTAAGAATTAAGTGGAATATGCTTTTGTCTTGTCGCCGTTTTGATCGCTGTAATCATTTGCCGCGTAATACAAAGTTCGGCAAATGCTTTAAACGTCGAGAGTTTATCTTCGCGAAAGTCACGGATTGCTTTATACAGTCCGATCATACCTTCTTGGATAATATCTTCCCGATCGGCACCGATTAAAAAATACGAACGAGACTTGGCTCTTACAAAGTTTTTATATTTTTTGATCAAGTAGTCTAGCGCTTGTGAGTTCCCGTCTTGGACCATTTTCACAAGCTCTTCATCTTCAAGTATTTCGAATTTTGCTGGTTCTGCGAGCCTTATCATGTTCAATTCGAATCCCCCCGACTTGATGTTAAAACGTTAATGCACCCGCACACGTAAAGGTTACGCATGGCTTCAATGAAAAGTCGAAAAATTACATATTTTAAAAAAACGAGATTATTCCCATTATATAACAGCGTTTACAAAAGCGTCAACTTCAGATTAAACCACGTCGCATTTTCTCAAATTTTTCTTGTATTTCAGGTGAGAGCCGTATTTTCGATTGTCGCTTTTCTGTGTAATGCGTTTCAATGTTTTGTTCAATGTTGTTTTCAATCTTCTCCATTTCAATGAGCAGTTCGCGGGCAGATTTACGCAATGCACCTTGTCCAAAAATTGCTTTTTGTTCCGCATAATCTGATGTTGCAACGTGGATTTGTGTTAATACGCCTTTTAGCTCTACGACAAGCTGCTCGATTTTTTCATCAGCAGTTTCATTTTCGTTCGTAAATATGATTGTCACATCGTGTTGATTAAAAACTTGTTGTATGCCAGGAACGAGATGAGCATCGAACACAATAATAACTTTAAATCCCGTATACGCTTGATATTCTGCCATTTTGGCGATTAGAAGATCGCGTGCCCCTTCTAAATCATCTGATTTTAACTGTTGCAATTGTGGCCATGCCCCAATGATGTTGTAACCATCTACAAGTAAAATGTCCATCTCCTTAACCTCCCACCGGACTACGTTGCCGAAACACTTCGTACATCAAAATAGCAGCAGCAACTGAAGCGTTAAGTGATGTTACGTTTCCTTTCATCGGCAAACGAACGAGAAAGTCACATTTTTGTCGGATTAAGCGACTGATTCCTTTTCCTTCGCTTCCAATCACAAGTGTTATCGGCAAATCATAGTCGGCTTCGCGAAAATCTTGCTTTCCTTTCATATCTGCTCCTGCAAACCACATTCCTCGTTCCTTTAATTCTTCCATCGTTTGCGCGAGATTATTTACACGGACAACAGGAACGTGCTCAATCGCGCCTGTCGACGCTTTTGCAACCGCTGCAGTTAAACCGACAGAACGACGCCTTGGAATGATGACACCGTGAACGCCTGTACTATCGGCTGTTCGCAAAATTGAACCTAAATTGTGCGGATCTTCAATTTCATCAAGGAGGAGAAAAAACGGGGTTTCGCCTAATGACTCCGCTTTTTGAAACAAGTCATCCACCGTTGCGTATTCATATGCTGCTACTGATGCAACAACACCTTGGTGATGGGGTGTTTCCGCAAGTTTATCGAGCCGTTTCTTCGGAACAAATTGAATGAGTGCACCACTCTGTTTAGCAAGTGTAATCAGCTCATTCATTTGTCCTCTGCGAACTCCTTCGTGGATCCAAATTTTGTTCATTTCGCGTTCTGCTCGAAGTGCTTCTAATACGGGATTTCTACCAACAATTAATTCATTCGCCATGTTCACTCACCCTTTTTAAAAGAAGGATTTTCGACAATTTCAATCAATGTTTCGATGATCGTATGTATTCGCTCATCACGCTTCAGCAAATAATGATAGCCAATCAATGCTTCAAATGCGGTGCTGTAGCGATACGTATGGATATCAGTATTTTTCGGGATCGTTCCAGACTTTGCATTCCGTCCTCTTCTTAACACCGCTTGTTCTTCTTCCGAAAAAAACTGGGCATCCATTAACTCGTTCAACACCGATGCTTGTGCTTTGGCCGACACATAAGATGTTGAACGCCGATGCAAAAATTGCGGGCGTACTTCACCTTGTTTTAACAAGTGCTCGCGAATATGAAGTTCTAGCACAGCGTCACCGACATAGGCTAATGCTAAAGCATTCAGTTGCTTGACGTCACGTTCTTTCATACTACTCTTTCCTCTTCCAGCGAACCCCTTGCGGTGTATCTTCCAGAACAATTTGCTTCCTTAGCAACTCATCGCGGATGGCATCTGCTTTTGCAAAATCTCGTGCTTTTCGCGCTTCTTCCCGCTCCTTGATAAGCTGTTCAATGTCGGAATCAAGCAAGTCTTGTTCTTGCTGTAAAGATAGACCGAGTACGTTGGAAATTTCTGTAAATAGTTCTAAAACTGCTGTCAGCACTTGCTTTGATGAATTTTTGTTCGTTAAATAACGGTTTGCTTCTTTTGCAAGGTCAAATAAAACTGCAATCGCATTCGCTGTATTAAAATCATCGTCCATTGCATCGATAAATTGAGCTTTTAAGCCTTTTATGATCGCAAGTGTTTCTTCTCCATTTTTATCCAGATCGACCGAATGCTCAAGTCGATGCTGTACGTTTTGCACCGTTTCTTTCAGTCGCTCGAGTCCTGTTTTTGCACTTGCTAGCAATTCATCGTTAAAATTGATCGGGTTTCGATAATGAACGGAAAGCATAAAGAAACGGATCACTTCTGGATCGTGCTGTTTGATTAACTCATGGACGAGTACGACGTTTCCAAGTGATTTTGACATTTTTTCATCGTTAATTTGAATGTAACCATTATGCATCCAATAGTTTGCAAATGGCTTTCCGGTCAATGCTTCTGTTTGCGCAATTTCGTTTTCATGGTGAGGAAAAGCTAGATCTTGCCCACCAGCATGAATATCGATCGTCTCACCCAAATATTTTTTTGCCATCGCGGAACATTCGATGTGCCAGCCTGGACGTCCTTTTCCCCATGGGCTATCCCACGCAATCTCACCTTCCTTCGCTACTTTCCATAACGTAAAATCAAGCGGATCGTGCTTTTTTTCACCAACTTGAATGCGGGCGCCGATTTGCAAATCATCAATAGATTGATGCGACAGTTTTCCGTAATCTTTAAATTTACGCGTTTTAAAATAAACATCGCCATCTGCTTCATAGGCATATCCTTTTCCTATTAGTGCTTCGATGAACGCAATGATTTCTTGCATATTTTCAAGTACACGCGGGTGAACGTCTGCTTTTTTGACACCGAGGGCTTCGACGTCCGCAAAATATGCTTGGATAAACCGTTCCGCGAGTTCGGGTACGTCTTCTTTCGTTTCTTGAGCAGCTTTAATAATTTTGTCGTCAACATCTGTAAAATTTGAAACGTAATGAACGTCATAACCTCTGTATTCGAAATAGCGACGAACCGTATCAAATACGATCGGCGGCCGTGCATTACCAATATGAATGTAATGGTATACAGTTGGTCCACAAACGTACATTTTTACTTTATTTTCTTCAATTGGAATGAACGTCTCTTTTTTTCTCGTTAGCGTATTGTAAATTTTGATTGTCACTTTCCCCGCTCCTTTTTTCTATCATATTTAATTTATGTTCAAGCATGGCCACTTGTTTCTCCAATGCATTTACTTTATTCACAAGTTCTTCCTCTGAACTTCGATTCACACGAACTCCATTTTGAACGACAACTTTTCCAGGAACTCCAACGACTGTTGAATTCGCTGGAACGTCTTTTAATACGACGGAACCAGCACCAATTTTTGAGTTTTTACCAAGCGTAATTGCTCCAATAACTTTTGCACCTGTTGAAACCATAACATTGTCTTCAACCGTAGGGTGACGCTTCCCTTTTTCTTTTCCGGTACCGCCGAGCGTTACACCTTGAAATAAAACGACATCATCGCCGATTTCACACGTTTCGCCTATGACAATCCCCATTCCATGGTCGATAAACAATCGTCTTCCAATCCTTGCACCAGGATGTATTTCAACGCCTGTCAAAAATCGACTCGCTTGCGATGTAAAGCGTGCTAGAAAAAACAATCGTTTTTTCCAAAACCAATGAGCAATCCGATGTGCCCAAATTGCATGAAGACCCGAATACGTAAGAATGACTTCGAACATGCTTCTCGCCGCCGGATCGTGTTTAAATACAACATGTATGTCTTCGCGAAGTCTTTTAAACACTATAGACCCCTCCAATCCTGTTCGTCATTTCTTTACTGCTCTATAAAATAAATCATACGCTTGTATAGTATAAAGAGCGTCTCCGTGTCAAACGACACAGAGACGCTCTCATTAGCGCGGTCCCACTCTGTTTTACAACGCTTATTAAACTTTCAAGCATTGTACTTAATGTCCGTTAACGGAGACACCCGCTTTTGCCTAGTTTTTAGCATTTCAACAAAAGACTCTGAGGTGCATTTCAAGATTGTGTTTCATAAACCACTCACAGCTCAAGGTGGTTCTCTCTGAATGAAACACTCAATCTTTACTTCTCCTCATCATAGCTTTCATTTATTCATCGTTATGTTCAAGAAAAGCTTTTAATCTCGTTTCAATTACGTCTTTACCAATTAACGAGATCGCAACAGGTAATTCTGGTCCTTTCGTTTGTCCTGTTGTTGCAACGCGAATCGGCATAAATAGACGCTTCCCTTTTTGTCCTGTTCGTTTCTGAACTGCTTTTGTCGCTGCTTTTACTGCTTCAGGAGTAAAATCTTCAATAGCCGAAATTTCATCTAGAAACGTTGAAAGCACTTCTTGGACTTGCTCTTCTTGCAGTACTTTCTCTGCTTCTTCATTATACGAGAGATTTGTTTGAAAAAACAAGTTTGTTAATTCTACAATTTCAGCCCCGTATGTGAGTTGTTCTTGATATAAAGCGATTAAATCTTCTGCCCATTTTCTTTGTTCTTCTGACATTTGGTCTGGCAACCGTCCCGCTTCAACTAAATAAGGAAGCGTCAAATGAATAATTCGCTCAAGCGGACTGTTTTTTATATACTGATTATTCATCCAGGCAAGCTTTTGTGTATCAAAAACAGCAGGTGCTTTAGAAAGCCGTTTCGGATCAAACATCTCGATAAATTGTTCTTTAGAAAAAATTTCTTCCTCACCGACAGGAGACCAACCGAGCAACGTAATAAAGTTAAACAAAGCTTCCGGCAAATACCCACGCTCTTCATACTGCTCGATAAATTGAATAATCGTTTCATCACGTTTACTCAATTTTTTTCGGTTTTCATTCACTATGAGCGTCATATGACCAAACGTCGGCGGTTCCCAATCAAAGGCTTCATAAATCATCAATTGCCGCGGTGTATTGGAGATGTGATCATCCCCACGAAGCACGTGAGATATTTTCATAAAGTGATCGTCAATAACGACTGCAAAATTGTACGTTGCAACCCCGTCTTTTTTAATGATGACGAAATCTCCGATGCCATCTGATTCAAACGATACTTTTTCTTTCACCATATCATCAAACGTATATACTTTTCCATCTGGCACTTTAAAGCGGATGCTCGGTTTACGACCTTCCGCTTCAAGCTTTGTCCGCTCTTCCTCTGTTAAGTTTCGGCATTTTCCAGAATAGCGCGGCATCTCATGCCGTGCACGCTGTGCTTCCCGTTCAGCTTCTAGCTCTTCTTCTGTACAGTAACATTTGTAAGCCATTCCTCGCTCTATCAGTTTATCTGCATGTTCTCGATACAAATGCAGCCGTTCAGACTGACGATACGGTCCGTAACCACCATCTTTATCAATGCTTTCATCCCAGTCAATACCAAGCCACGTTAAGTAGTGAAGCTGACTTTGTTCACCACCTTCAATATTTCGGCTTGCATCCGTATCTTCGATGCGAATAATGAATGTCCCGTTTTGCGAGCGTGCAAATAAATAGTTAAATAATGCTGTCCTTGCATTTCCAATATGTAAATGTCCTGTCGGACTCGGTGCATACCTTACTCTAATTTCGTTTCCCATCGTTTTCCTTTCCATTCCCTTCAGTCATCTTATTGACTCTCAACCTTTTGCAACAGGACAACCGCTTGTGCAGCAATCCCTTCTTCCCTTCCGATAAAGCCTAGTTTTTCACCTGTCGTCGCTTTCACATTAATTTGTGACACATCCGCCTCAACTAACGATGCGATCGATTTTCGTATCGCTGTAATATACGGTGCTATTTTCGGACGCTGGGCGATAATTGTACAGTCAAGATTTCCAAGGCAATAATCTCTTGCTTTAATCATTGTCCAAATTTCCTTTAACAATTCTCGTGAATCTGCATCTTTATACGTTACATCTGTATCAGGGAAATGTTTGCCTATATCTCCTAACGCAAGCGCCCCAAGGCACGCATCGCTAATCGCGTGCAGTAATACGTCGGCATCCGAATGTCCAAGAAGTCCTTTTTCGTGCGGAATGTCGATGCCACCGATAATCAGCTTTCTTCCTGCTTGAAGCTGGTGAATATCAAAACCTTGTCCAATTCGTATCAAAGTGTTCCCTTCCTCCATTTTAAAATCACATTTGCAAAAATTAAATCTTCCGGTGTCGTCAGCTTTATATTCGTTTCATCACTCATGACAATCGAAACGTCTCGACCAAACGCTTCAACGAGTGAAGCATCATCAGTTGCCTCGATTTGCTTTTGTTCGGCATGCACATTCGCTTCAAACAAAAGTGAGTAGTGAAATGCTTGCGGTGTTTGCACTGCCCAAAGCTCAGACCGATCGACTGTCTCTATAATAACAGATCCGTCGCTCCGTTTAAGTGTGTCTTTAATCGGAACAGCTAAAACGGCTGCACCAGTTGCAGCCGCTTTTTTCGCTACACGCGAAATCATATCAATCGTAACAAATGGACGTGCACCGTCATGCACAAGCACGAGGGCATCTGCATTTTCTTGCGGAAGAGCTTTCAAACCTGCAAACACGCTATGTTGCCGTTCCGTTCCACCACTTACTAGACGAACCACTTTTGTAAGATGATATGTTTCAATCAATGCTTGAAATTCATTTTTTTCTTTTTTATTGATCACGAGCACGATCTGTTTACAATTCGGATCATTTTGAAAAGTAGATAACGTATGAACGATAACAGGTTTATCTTCTAACTGAATAAATTGTTTGTTTTTTCCTGCTTGCATCCGCTTCCCTTGTCCTGCTGCAGGAATAATCACTCGATACTCCACTTTATTGATAAACTCCCTCTCCTTTTATGAAGCTATCGTATAATTATATCTATTCTATAACGCTTTTTCCATCAGTTTCGGCTTCGCAAAAATCATTCGCCCTGCAGATGTTTGTAACACACTCGTAACGATGACGTCAATCGTTTTGCCGATATAATTCCGTCCTTCTTCAACAACGATCATCGTGCCATCGTCAAGATAACCAATTCCTTGGTTATGTTCTTTCCCATCTTTGATTACTTGAACGTTTAATTCCTCTCCAGGAAGCACAACAGGCTTCACAGCATTGGCTAAGTCATTAATATTTAACACAGACACATTTTGAAGTTCACACACTTTATTTAAGTTAAAGTCGTTCGTGACGACGATGCCATCTGTTAGCTTCGCTAATTTGACAAGTTTGCTATCAACTTCGTGAATCTCTTCAAAATCACCTTCGTAAATTTCAACATTGACATCTAGCTCTTTTTGGATTTTATTTAATATATCGAGTCCACGCCGACCTCGGTTTCGCTTTAACGCGTCCGAAGAGTCGGCGATATGTTGAAGTTCTTCAAGTACGAAGTATGGGATGACAAGCGTTCCTTCTAAAAAGCCTGTTTGACAAATGTCTGCAATTCTACCATCAATAATTACACTTGTATCTAATATTTTTAATTTATTCAGTTCTTCTGTTTGTGATCCACCATCTATATCTTTCTTTTTATCTTTTACTTTATTAATGGAAAACAATGAAATAAGTTCATCACGTTTTTTAAAACCAACTTGGAATCCCCAGTACCCTGCTAATACAGTAATAAAAATCGGTAAAACATCACTCACGATTAAAATTTCCATACCGCTCAATGAGACGGTAATAAGAAAAGCAACCATTAATCCAAGAACAAGACCAATTGTACCAAACATTAAATCGGCGATAGGAACTTTCACTAATGCTTCTTCAACTCGTTTAATTAAACCAACGATATAATCAGATAACCAGTATGTGACTAAAAATAAAATAAGGCCGCCAACAAGTGCTCCAATGTATGGGGAAATAACTAACGGAATGGAATTAATGTTAAAGTATGTGAATAAATCAGGAATAAATAACCAGCCAAGCGTAGCTCCAGTAAAGACAAAAAATAATTGCACAAATCGCTTCAGTAAATTCTCGTTCAACACTTTCACCTCCTTCTATCATTATAAACAGTTTCTATATTTTGAAACCTCTTTTTCAAATTATTTACACACTATTAACAAAGCTGACATGAATAATTGTACAAGTTCGTCAAATGAACGCTAAATATGTCGATCAATAAATACTTGTTCCTGAATTCGTCCTAATCCAGCTTGAATGGCTCGTGCTCTCACTTCACCAATCCCTTCTACTTCATCTAGTTCACTAATCGAGGCTTTCGTAATCGCACTCAAATTTTTAAAAACTTGCACTAAATTTTCAATAACGAGAGATGGAAGTCGCGGAATTTTGTGCAACAAGCGATAGCCTCTTGGACTGATCGCTTCATCGTTTCGGACTGCACTTGATGAAAAACCTAAAAACTTCACGACAACTCCTTCTTCTAGTAATTCTTCATTTGATAAAGTTCGAAGTTGTTTCATTACATTATGAGGTTCAATGGAGGTATCTTTTAAATAGTCTCGAATTAATAAAATGGCATCATGCTCAAGGTTTCCAATAAGCTCTTCAAGTTGCATCTGAATTAACCGACCTTCAGTTCCAAGCTCGTTTACATAGTTTACGATCTCTCTCTGGATACGAAGCACAAGTTCAATCCGATGAAGTACTTGAGCAACATCTTGAACGGTTACAAGCTCCTCAAATTCTAATGCACCTAAATTCGTTAAATCTTGATCGAGCACCGCTCGATACTTTTCCAACGTTTGCAACGCTTGATTCGCTTTCGTTAAAATAACCCCTATTTCTTTTAATGAATATTGGACATTCCCTTTATATAACGTGATCACATTTCGGCGCTGAGAAATCGATATGACGAGGCTGCCTGATTGTTTCGCAACTCGTTCTGCGGTTCGATGGCGAATTCCTGTTTCTGATGACAATATCGATGTATCCGGAATAAGCTGTGCATTTGCAAATAAAATTCGATTAGCCTCATTATTTAAAATGATCGCCCCGTCCATTTTTGCTAGTTCATACAAATAGGATGGCATAAATTTACAATCGATCGAAAAGCCACCGTCAACTAACGCTTTCACTTTTTCATCATATCCAACAACGATAAGCCCACCGGTTTCAGCGCGCAAAATGTTATCAATTCCATCTCGAAGCGGTGTTCCGGGAGCTACAATTTGAAGAATTTCATTAATAATGGCTGTTTTTGATTTTATTTTTTCATCCATTGCTCATTATCCCTCCAATGCGTGCTCCATCGCTTCGCTAATCGTATTGACACCGATCACTTGAATGTCTTTCGGTATCGTCCAACCACCTAAATTTTTTTGTGGCAAGATAACACGTGTGAAACCGAGCTTTACCGCTTCTAACACACGCTGTTCAATTCGTGACACACGCCTTACTTCACCCGTTAACCCGATTTCACCAATAATGACATCACCTGGGTTTGTCGGTCGATCACGGAAACTTGAAGCAATACTAACGGCAACCGCAAGGTCGATCGCCGGTTCGTCAAGACGAACACCGCCTGCAACGTTTAAATATGCATCTTGGGTTTGTAACAGAAGTCCGACACGCTTTTCTAGCACGGCCATCAGCAACGAAACTCGATTATGGTCAATTCCGGTTGCGGTTCGGCGCGGATTACCGAAGCTTGTCGGTGTAATAAGCGCTTGAATTTCAACCATTAACGTTCGCGTTCCTTCAAGTGATGCGACAACAGTTGAACCCGATGCTCCCTTCGCACGTTCTTCCAAAAAGATTTCAGACGGATTGAGCACTTCAATAAGCCCATCTTCTTTCATTTCAAACACACCAAGCTCATTCGTCGATCCAAAACGGTTTTTTACTGCTCGCAATAGGCGATATGCATGGTGACGCTCACCTTCAAAGTAAAGGACAGCATCGACCATATGTTCAAGTAATCTTGGTCCTGCGATCGCGCCTTCCTTTGTCACATGGCCTACAATGAAAACGGCAATTCCTTTCGTTTTTGCAATCCGCATCAGCTGTCCTGTACATTCCCGAACTTGTGAAACGCTTCCAGGTGCACTCGTAACCGTTGGATAAAACATCGTCTGAATGGAATCAATAACAATGAACGTGGGCTCTAATTTATCGATCGCTTCTTCAATAAATTCGAGGTTCGTTTCAGCTAAGACAAATAACAACGGATCACGAATCCCAATTCGCTCAGCCCTCATTTTTGTCTGCTTCATCGATTCTTCACCCGATACGTATAAAACCTTCTGTCCATTTGACGCAAGCTGATGCGACGTTTGCAAAAGCAACGTTGACTTCCCAATCCCTGGATCACCCCCGACTAACACGAGTGAACCTGGCACGATTCCTCCGCCTAAAACACGATTTAATTCTTTCATTTTCGTATCGATTCGTGGTTCTTTCTCAGATGGCACATCTTGAATGGGCATCGGTTTTTTCCCTGTCTCACTCGCAGCTCCAAGTGAGCCTCTGCTCTTTGTATATGCTCGTTCTACGATCTCTTCTACCATGGAATTCCAATTGTTACAGCCAGGGCATTTCCCCATCCACTTCGGCGACTCATAACCGCATTCTTGACAAATAAATTTCGTTTTTTTCTTTGCCATTCCTTCTCCCCAATTTACTTTATTGTTCGATCATAATATAAAGAGTGATGACCGAAAGTAAAAAACTTTCGGTCCATTGGCTCATCACTTCGCTTTCGCAAGTTCTTTTGCAACATATTCTCCATCTTCTACATCAATCTGGACGTACTTTCCTTTATTGATCGTTCCTTTTAATAATTCCTCGGAAAGTAAATCTTCAATATGGCGTTGAATCGCCCGGCGCAACGGCCTTGCTCCATACTCTGGGTCATACCCATCTTCTGCAATTTTTTCTTTCGCTGCTTCTGTAAGTTCAAAATCAATTCCTTGTTCATGAAGCCGCTTTTTTAACTGATTCGCCATTAACGTGACGATCTCTTGTAAATGTTTTTTCTCAAGTGAATGGAATACAATCGTTTCATCAATTCGGTTAAGGAATTCGGGGCGAAATGCTTTTTTCAATTCATCGAGTACTTTATCTTTCATATCTTTATAGTCTTGATCTGGTCCTTGTATGGTGAAGCCAACGTATTTATTTCGTTTCAAAGCACTTGCACCGACGTTCGATGTCATAATTAAAATCGTGTTGCGAAAATCGACCGTTCTCCCTTTAGAATCGGTTAGACGTCCGTCCTCAAGCACTTGCAACAAGATGTTAAACACGTCTGGATGTGCTTTTTCAATTTCATCAAGCAAGATAACCGAATACGGTTTTGTGCGAACCTTTTCGGTAAGCTGTCCGCCTTCTTCATAACCGACGTACCCTGGAGGCGCACCAACGAGTCTTGATGTCGCATGTTTTTCCATATATTCGGACATATCAATTCGAATCACAGCATCTTCTTCCCCAAACATCGCCTCAGCTAACGCACGAGCAAGCTCTGTCTTTCCAACTCCTGTAGGTCCGAGAAAAATGAATGAACCGATCGGTCGTTTTGGATCTTTTAACCCTGCGCGAGCCCGTCTTACTGCTTGAGATACAGCTTTTACTGCTTCATCTTGACCGATGACTCGCTCATGAAGAATTTCTTCTAGTTTTAATAAACGTTCTGTTTCTTCTTCCTTCAGTTTCGAAACAGGGATTCCCGTCCAATTTGCAACGACTTTTGCAATATCTTCAGAAGTCACTTCTTGATTTTCTTGCCCTTGTTTTTCTTTCCATTCATTTTTCGTTTGTTCAACTTCTTCACGTAAGCGCTGTTCATGGTCACGAAGGGAAGCAGCTTTTTCAAACTCTTGGCTTTGAACAGCAGCATCTTTTTCTTTTCTAACTTCCTCAAGTTTTTGTTCCAATTCTTTCAAATTGGGTGGTGTTGTATAAGAACGTAGTCTTACTTTTGAGCCGGCTTCGTCAATAAGATCGATCGCTTTGTCCGGGAGAAATCGATCAGAAATATAACGGTCCGAAAGACGAACAGCCGCTTCAATCGACTCATCCGGGATTGTCACCCGATGGTGTGCTTCGTATCGATCACGTAGACCTCTCAAAATTTGAATCGATTCTTCTAACGTTGGCTCATTCACTTGAATCGGTTGAAAACGACGTTCAAGCGCTGCATCTTTCTCAATATATTTTCGATATTCATCTAATGTTGTCGCTCCGATACATTGCAATTCACCACGAGAAAGCGCTGGCTTCAATATGTTCGACGCATCGATTGCACCTTCGGCACCACCAGCTCCGATTAACGTGTGCAATTCATCGATGAACAAAATGATGTTGCCAGCTTGACGAATTTCGTCCATCACTTTTTTCAAACGATCCTCGAATTCACCGCGATATTTTGTACCAGCTACAACCGTTCCCATGTCAAGCGTCATCACACGCTTATCACGTAAAATCTCTGGTACTTCATTGTCGACGATTTGTTGAGCCAATCCTTCGGCAATCGCTGTTTTCCCAACACCTGGCTCACCGATAATAACTGGATTGTTTTTCGTACGACGACTTAATACTTCAATGACACGTTGAATTTCTTTGCTTCTCCCAATGACAGGATCGAGTCCACCCTCACGTGCCACTTGTGTTAAATCGCGCGCCAGACTATCTAGTGTCGGTGTATTCGCATTCGTAATCGCACTTTGGTTGCTCGAGCTTGTTTCATTACTTCCTAACAATTGAAGCACTTGCTGTCTTGCTTTATTTAAACTAATTCCTAAATTGTTAAGTACCCGTGCAGCAACCCCTTCACCTTCGCGAATTAAACCGAGCAAAATGTGCTCCGTCCCAACGTAAGAATGCCCTAACTTACGAGCTTCATCCATCGAAAGCTCAATCACTTTTTTCGCTCGTGGTGTATAATGGATTGATTGCACTTTTTCTGTGCTACTACCAATGAGCGACTCCACTTCTTTTTGAATTTTTTCAGGGTCAAGATTTAAAGCGATTAATGCTTTTGCTGCAATACCTTCTCCTTCACGAATAAGTCCTAACAATATATGTTCTGTTCCTACGTTATGATGACCTAATCGGATCGCTTCTTCCTGAGCAAGCGCCAACACTTTTTGCGCTCTTTCTGTAAATCTTCCAAACATCATATTCGGTTCATCCTCCTTCTACGTATTCGCCTTATTGCTCTTTTAATTTTAATGCCTCGCGTATAATCGATGCTCTACGAATATCACGTTCATTCGGACTGAGGCGTTCTCCTGCATATTGCTGTAAAAAGCCTGGTTGAGTTAAGATCATTAACTCATTTAAAATCGTCCGAGATACATCTTGAATAAGCGAAAGATCGATACCAAGACGAACATCTGACAAACAATTTGCCGCTTCTTTAGAATCGATAATCCGGCTATATTGCAAAACGCCATATGAACGATATACACGGTTCTCCAATTGCGTTTTTGAATTTTGCAAAAGCATTTCTCTTGCGTGTCGCTCACGTTCAATGAGCTGTAATACAACGCTTTGCAAGTCTTCCACTATATCCATTTCCGACTTGCCTAACGTCATTTGATTAGAAATTTGAAAAAGGTTACCTAATGCTTCGCTACCTTCCCCGTAAATTCCTCTTACGACAAGCCCTAGTTGATTAATTGCTGGGGCAATTCGGTTTAGTTGTTGTGTTAACACAAGGGCTGGCAAATGCATCATAACCGATGCGCGCATCCCGGTTCCAACGTTCGTAGGGCAACTTGTCAAGTAGCCTCGCTTTTCATCAAAAGCAAAATCAAGTGTTTCTTCGAGTAAATCATCAATATGATTCGAACGTTCAAGTACTTCTTTTAATTTTAAACCAGAGGCTAGATGTTGAATACGAATATGGTCCTCTTCATTTATCATAATGCTGATTGACTCATCTGCACTAAGTAGAACAGCACCATGGGATGCATCATTCGCGAGATGTGGACTAATAAGATGCTTTTCGACTAATACTTGCTTTTGAATCGACTCCATATCTTGCATAAGGATTAGCTCGAGCTTTGCTAATTCATCGTTTGTATGTTTTCCGATGTGTGACTTTATTTGATTTAATACCGCTTCCCCATCGTGTTTATATGTTAAAAGTGGAAATGTATATTCATCAAGGTTCCTTGCTAATCGTATGCGACTACTTAAAACGATATCATCATCTGGCCCCGATTCTTTCATCCATGGACTAATTGCTTCACTAATAAATCGCTCTAATGACATCGATCATTCCCCCTTTTCATCTCCATATTGTTTTTCGAGGGAACGAAGCTCATCACGAATGAGCGCTGCTTTTTCAAACTCTTCTTTTTCAATATAATCTTGCATCGTTTCTTTTAAAAGAGCAATTTTTTTCCTTACATGAAGATCAGCTGCGCCGCGCTTCGGAATTTTCCCCGAGTGAGTATGATTTCCGCTGTGTACTCGTTTAAGAAGGGGATCAAGTTTCGCGTCAAATGTTTCATAACAATTTGCACAACCAAACCGTCCAATTTTCGCAAATTGTTCATACGTCATTCCACACTTTTCACATTTTGGACTCGCAAATGTAAAACTGTTCGTTTTTTTATTATTTTTGAAAGGTTGGTCAAAATTTAACAATCCTGTTAATAACTGATGAATAGAAAAGTTATTTTGCCCGTAGATCATATCTCCTTTATTTTTAGCACACTGCTCACATAAGTGCATCTCCATCTTTTCCCCATTTACAATTTTCGTAAAATGGAGTGTTGCAGGATGGATTTTGCAATTTTGACATTCCACTTTTCACCCCTCCATATCCCATATACTATATTTTATATTTTAAAGTAATAAACATCGCTTTTAGTAAATTCGCTCTCAGTTCATCACGTGTCGGCAAATCAATAGAGATTGTCTCCCGATCGATGACACTTAACATCATTCTAGCTTCTCTTTCAGATATCACTTTTTCTTCAAGTAAGCGGAAAATTAAATCTTCTGCCGCAGTTTGTGATAATTTATAACCGATTAACTCGATCAATTGATCGATTAACTCAGCTTTATCATTTGGTCGAATTTTAATAATCCGGATATACCCTCCCCCACCCCGTTTACTCTCCACGATATAGCCTTTTTCAACTGTAAATCTCGTATTGATCACATAGTTAATTTGTGAGGGGACGCATTGAAATTTTTCTGCAACTTCATGTCGCTTTATTTCAATCGTATTACTTCCGCTCAAAATTTTCTTCAAATAGGCTTCAATGATATCAGAAATATTTTTCATCGACCTCCCCACCTTTCTGACTTTGACTATATTTGACTTTATGTATTTAGTATACTCGATCTAAAAAAAAGGTTGCAACCCTTTCAGACAAGTATTTTCAATAATTGGGCACAAATCCACTACTGAAATTTTTACAAGCATCCCCATTCAATCCCTTATTTACCTATTTTCCCCATTTCGACCTGAAACAAAACATAATTAATCATGATTATTTAATCGATACCATTCACAACTTTTAACACACGATTATGACTCATCAACTGATCGATTGCCAAAGTCATATTTTTATTGCGGTTATACTGACAATGGAGCGTATATTTTCGAAGGATGATTCCATCTTTTTTTAATTTATCAACCGATTTTTTTTCAACGCGAATTGAAAATGAGTCTAACATTTGTGTAACATCTTGCAATGTCAAGTCGTCATCGCCTTGTACAATTAACACTCTACGACTTTCCTTTTTCACGTACAGCGGTTCAATTTTTGTCAGTAAAAACAAGCTTAGAACAACGATCACCGTAGCTAAAATCGCTTCAAAATACATTCCTGCTCCGACAACTAACCCAATTCCAGCAACAACCCAGATCGAAGCAGCTGTCGTCAGTCCTCTCACCATTCGACCATGAACAATAATTGTACCTGCACCTAGAAAACCGATCCCACTAATGACATACGATGGAATACGAGCAGGATCAAAACGTACATTTTCATGCATACCAATATGTTTTTCAAATCCGTAAATTGACATCGTCATCATTAAGCAAGAGCCAACACCGACTAAAAGATGTGTTCTCAACCCCGCTGGATGTTGTTTAAACTCTCTTTCTAATCCAACAAAACCAGCTAACACAGCAGCAACAAACATCCGTACTGCCACAACAAATAGATCATGATTAAACAATGAGGATAACACCGACAATTCGTCACCTTCTTTCTATCTTCTTAAAATTAGTATATTAAGAAGATGCTTTTCCTATTGAAGTCATCAACAAATTATTATTGGATAACCCACTTTTTTAATAAAAACAAAAAGAACTCGCTCAAACATCAACTTACTCCTAAAAAGCAAAAAAACAGCGACTTATCGCTGTTTATTTCTCCAAATCTGCCCAGCAACGTCCTACTCTCACAGGCAAAGCCCATTACCATCGGCGCTGAAGAGCTTAACTTCCGTGTTCGGCATGGGAACGGGTGTGACCTCTTCGCTATCGTCACTAGACAGTCGTCGGTATGTTCAACAATTTGTGTTGAATGACCTTTTATGTATTTATGAAGGTTGAACCTTCAAAACTAGATACGACATCCCATCGTTTTGCTGTCCTGCTTTGACGCCTCGTAAGCGCCAAAGCCTTCGTTTGTGGTTAAGTCCTCGACCGATTAGTATCTCTCAGCTCCACGT
>NZ_JBEUEL010000016.1:0-60092 GCF_041725775.1 Pueribacillus sp. YX66
CGCGCTCGACTTGCATGTATTAGGCACGCCGCCAGCGTTCGTCCTGAGCCAGGATCAAACTCTCCGATGATGGACAGAAGGTAAAGGACCGACGTCTATACGTTAGTCAACCTTCTGTATCCTTTAACACCTCACGGTGTTATCTAGAGTTCGTGACTCATACATTTAAATTTCAAAGCTTTTTCGCTTGGCGTTTTGTTTAGTTTTCAAAGAACGAAGCGATGACTTAAATGATCATCTTTGGTGCCTTGCCCCGAAAAAGCTTACTTCGTTTATAAGCTTGTAGACGCAAAGGCAAATCAGCTACTTAGTAGCCTTTTTCTTCCTCGCCACTCCAAATGGCGACTCTTTAATCATAACAGGCTCCGAAACGTTTGTCAAGATTATTTTTGGAGCTTTTTTCTTCGTCGCTCGAAGCGACAATTGATATCTTACTACACGATTGAAATCTGTGCAACCGTAAAATAATAGAATGTCTGCCAATGAGTGGCAGACATTCTTTAATCGTGAGGTCGCATATGTGGAAATAGTAATACATCTCGTATTGAAGGTGCGTTCGTTAATAGCATAACAAGTCGATCAATTCCAATACCGAGACCACCGGTTGGTGGCATGCCGTACTCTAACGATTCTAAAAAATCTTCATCCATTAGATGCGCTTCATCATTTCCTTGTGCACGCTCTTTCACTTGCGCTTCAAATCGCTCGCGTTGATCAATTGGATCATTTAACTCTGTAAACGCGTTCGCATGTTCACGTGCAACGATAAACAATTCAAATCGATCTGTAAAGCGTGGATCCCGTTTATTTTTCTTCGCTAAAGGAGAAATTTCTACTGGATGTCCATAAATAAATGTCGGTTGAATTAATTTTTCTTCTACAAGTTGTTCAAAAAACTCATTTACGATGTGTCCGTATGTCATCGTTTCTTTAATTTCAACCCCATGTTTTTTTGCTAATTGTTTCGCTTCATCATCAGATACATTTTTCCAAAAATCAACGCCAACGTATTGTTTTATTGCGTCTACCATATGAAGTCGTGTCCATTTTGGTTTTAGGTCAATCTCATATTCCCCATATGTTACTGTCGTTGTACCTAAAACATCTCCAGCAATGTGCGCAACTAAATTTTCTGTCAGTTCCATAATATCTTCGTAGTCTGCATAAGCTTCATAGAGTTCAATCATTGTAAACTCGGGATTGTGACGCGTTGAAATTCCTTCATTTCGAAACACTCGCCCAATTTCGTACACTTTTTCAAAGCCACCAACAATGAGTCGTTTCAAATGTAGTTCGATTGCAATTCGCATATATAAATCCATATCAAGTGCGTTATGATGTGTGACAAACGGGCGCGCTGCAGCCCCTCCAGGAATTGTATGCATCATTGGTGTTTCAACTTCAAGGTAGCCATGGCTATTTAAGTAGCGACGCATTGATTGAATAATTTTACTACGAGTAAGAAATGTTTGTTTAACATTAGGATTCATGATTAAATCGACATAACGCTGACGATAACGCTGTTCAACATCTTTCAATCCGTGAAATTTATCTGGTAATGGACGTAATGCTTTCGAAAGAATAATAAATTTTTTTGCTCGAATAGAAAGTTCACCAACTTTTGTTTTAAAAACAGTTCCAATGACGCCAACGATATCGCCGATATCTGACATCGTAAAAAGTTCATATTGTTCGTCACCAACAGCATCTTTTCTAACGTATATTTGAATTTGCCCTTCTAAGTCCTGAATGTGAGCAAATCCCGCTTTTCCTTTACCTCGCTTCGTCATTATCCTTCCAGCAATTTTAACTTCTTCTTCTCTTTCTTGAAGTTCTTCTTTCGCTACATTTTCAAAGTTTGCCTTTAATTCATTTGTTAAATGTGTACGCTCAAACCGCATACCAAACGGGTCTATTCCTTGATTACGTAATGTTTGTAGCTTCTCACGACGTACTAATAACTGATCATTTAAATCTGTATCCTGATTCATGGAATCACTCCTAACATGACATTAAAACCGTAACAATTATACCGCTTTTGCTTTTTTATCTTCGAGATGTGCAACAAATTCATAAAGAACAGAAGCGAGCTGTTCACGAGTATCTAAATGGTTAATTTGCTTACGTACTTTTGCATTGCCACGCATTCCTTTTAAATACCAGGCGGCGTGTTTACGCATTTCCATTATTGCTACTTTCTCTCCTTTTAAACCGATCAGTCGGTCAAGATGAAGAAGGCATACATCGATTTTTTCTTTCGGAGTTGGTGCTGCCGGCAACGTTCCTGTCTCTAAATATTGAACTGTTTGATAGAGCATCCAAGGGTTTCCAAGTGCACCGCGACCAATCATGACACCGTCGACTCCAATCGTATCTAACATACGTTTTGCATCCATCGGTGTAACGATATCCCCGTTTCCGATAACAGGAATCTCTACGGATTCTTTTACTTGTTTAATTACGTCCCAATTTGCTTTTCCTTCATACATTTGTACTCGTGTTCGTCCGTGAACAGCAACAGCTGAACCACCTGCAGCTTCAACTGCTTTTGCGTTATCAACTGCATAAATATGTTCTTCGTCCCACCCGATACGCATTTTAACTGTAACTGGCTTTTCTACATTATCAACTACGGCTTTCACCATATTATAAATTTTATCCGGATCTAGCAGCCACTTTGCGCCCGCATCGCAACGTGTTACTTTCGGAACAGGGCAACCCATATTAATATCGATAATGTCTGCATTCGTTGCTTTATCTACATAACGCGCTGCACCGACAAGTGTTTCTTTTTCACCACCGAATATTTGTAGGCTTAACGGTTTTTCACGCTCGTCAACGTAAAGCATTTTTAATGTTTTTTCATTCTCGTGAAGAATTGCTTTGTCACTGACCATTTCAGCACAGACAAGCCCCGCGCCGAATTCTTTTGCAATTAAACGGAAAGCTGGATTGCTTACACCTGCCATCGGCGCAAGCACCACTTGATTTTTCATCGTTATGTCGCCTATTTTTAACATCTTTTCTGTTCACCTACTTTTCTAAAAAAGCTATACTATTCATTTCGTTTTTTTGTTTCCACTGTTTCACGCCGTGCTTAGATTGTTTGATGACTTCTTCATATTCTTTTGAAAAACGTGTTTCAACTAATTGAGCATTTATTTCGTGAAGAGGAATTAAAACAAAGCCACGCTCTTTCATGCGCGGATGTGGAATTTCTAAGCGTTCCGACTTCATATTCTCTTGATTATATAGCAAGATGTCAAGATCTAACGTTCTTGGTCCCCATTTTAGCTCACGTTTACGCCCACAAACGTTTTCAATCGATTGCAAACGCTCGAGCAGTTCTATCGGAGCATATGTCGTTTTAACTTCTATAACCATATTTAAAAAAGAGGGTTGATCAATCACGCCGATCGGATCTGTTTCATAAACGGAAGAGACATTTGTTATAATAATCGAGTCATCTGCCTTTATTTGCTCGAGAGCAGTTCGTAAATATTGCTCACGATTCCCAAGATTTGAACCTAGTCCAATATATGCCTTTGCCATTAACGTCCCCTCGTTATTTCGACAGCAACCGAATCATAATGACCGTGTATTGGAGGATTAGGCTTAACGATTTTTATTGTTATCCGTTCAACTAACGAAAAGTTTTGTAACAGATCAGTAGCTATTTCTTCAGCAAGCTTCTCCAATAGCTTCCTCGGTTCGCCTTCCATGATGTGTCGAATACGTCCGTATACGAGACTGTAGTCAATTGTATCGTTTATGTCATCACTTTGGCTAGCACTCTTTAAATCCGCTTCGATTATAACATCAACGTAAAAGCGCTGACCAAGTTTCGTTTCTTCTGGATAAACACCATGATAACCGTAAAACTGTAATTTATTAATAAAAATTTTATCCATTCAATATAGGTCCTCTCAACATAGCATCCATCATTTTCACCATTCTAACGATTGGCTTAACATCATGTACACGAACAATTTGACAACCTTTTTCAATTCCAAGACAGACAGATGCTCCTGTCCCTTCCATTCGTTCGTTAGGTGGTAAATTTAAAGCATGTCCAATCATAGATTTACGTGAAGTACCTAATAGAACTGGGTAACCTAGTTGAGTAATAACTTCTAAGTTTCGCATAACATACAAATTTTGTTCGAATGTCTTTCCAAATCCGATTCCTGGATCTAAAATAATTTGTCCATCCGTAGCCCCAGCAGACTTTACAATCTCTATGCTTTCATATAAGTCAGAAACAATTTCGTCCATTAAATTTTCGTATTCTGGTTGTTCACGATTATGCATTAAAATGATTGGCACATCATATTCAACAGCAACGCTCGCCATTTCTGGATCTTTTTTTGCACCCCAAATATCATTTATCACATCAGCACCAGCTTCGATCGCTTGTCTTGCTACTTCTGCTTTGTACGTATCGATGGAGATCGGGACATCGACCACTTTTCGAACTTCTTTCAACGCAGGAATCACTCGTTGCAATTCGACTTCAGGCGTTACTTTCTGAAATCCTGGTCTCGTCGATTCACCGCCAATATCAATCATATCGGCACCATCGTTAACAAGTTTAACCGCATGACGCGCTGCATCTATAGGCTGATTGTGACGACCACCATCTGAAAATGAATCAGGCGTAACATTTAAAATTCCCATGACATATGTTTTATTACTAAAGTCAATCCGTTTTTTGTCGCTCATCCGTTTCCAATCCTTTCTTAAGTTGCTTGGATGACATCAATGTTTCACGATATTTATTATAATTATTAAGCAATATTTTCGTTATTTCTCCGTTATTTCCTGGGAAATGTCGTTTATCGACAGCATAAAACGGGACGATCCCTTGGATTGAATTCGTCATAAACGCTTCATCGGCATCATAAAGATGGTCAGGTTCATAAAAACCTTCTTTAAGTTCAATTTGCTTTCGCCTAAGCAGCGAACATATAAACTTCCGTGTAACGCCATTTAAAATTCCTGTTTCTAATGCAGGCGTATAAACGATTCTATCTTTGACCCAAAATACATTCGAAACAATTCCTTCAGCGATATATCCTTTTTCATTAAGAAAAATCCCCTCCCGTCTTGGGTTGTTTCCTAATTCTTGTTTTGCGAGGACGTTATTTAAGAAATGGTGAGATTTTAATCTAAAGACTCCTTCAGGTGAATTTCGTTTTGTTTTTAAAATGGTAGCTGCCTTTTCAGAAATCTTCCCATTTACTGATAAAGGTTTTGAAAATATAATGGTCGTCGGATCATTATATGGGTTTGCTGTTAAGCCAAGCTCACCGATACCCGCTGAAATATTTATCCGAATATACGCATCACTATAGCCATTCACTTGAAGAAGTTCGTCAATCCGTGTTTTCCATACATCAGTCGAACATTCAAAATTAATTCTAATCATTTGTAGCCCTTTATTTAACCGTTCGATATGATCGTCAAGCAAAAAAGGATGTCGATTGTATACGCGGATCGTTTCAAATAAACCGATCCCATATAAATATCCGTGATCAAACGGGGAAATATGTGCTTCTTCTTTTGGAATAAGCTCACCATTAACGTGAATGTACATTTCGTCTTACCTTCCTATTTCATTCATCATTGTAACTTTACTTATTGTACATGATTATGTTCGTTTGTTCACGAACTTCCTGCCTATAAAGTAAAAAAGTCCCCAAAAGTTGAGGACTCAATATAAAACTTGACTTCTATTTAATTCCACAAGTTAAAAACGTAGACAAGAATTACGAAATGTCGAAACGTATAATTGTCACTTTCCAACGATTATTAACATACATTACTCTTCATCAAATTGATATAAAGGCGTACTTAAGTAACGTTCGCCATTACTCGGGATAATCGCAAGGACTTTTTTTCCTTTTCCGAGTTGTTTTGCAGCGTCAAGCGCTACTTTAATCGCTGCACCCGAAGAAATACCACCAAGAATTCCTTCTTCCTTCGCTGCTCTGCGAGCAAACTCAAACGCTTCTTCTGTCGTTACCGTTGCAATTTCATCGTAAATCTCTGTATTTAAAATTTCAGGAACAAAACCTGCGCCAATCCCTTGGATTTTATGTGGTCCTTTCTTTCCTTCAGATAAGACTGGTGAGTCTTTCGGTTCAACAGCGATAATTTTCACATTCGGAAATTTTTCTTTAATGACTTCGCCAGCCCCAGTAATCGTACCACCCGTACCGATCCCGGAAACAAACGCATCGAGTTGATCCATCTGTTTAATAATTTCTTGCCCTGTCGTATTTCGATGAACAATTGGATTTGCCTCGTTGCTAAATTGTTGCGGCATAAAGTATCCTTTCGATTTTGCAAGCTCTTCTGCTTTTTTAATCGCTCCACCCATTCCTTCAGGACCGGGTGTCAAAATGAGATCTGCCCCGTATGCTCGCAATAAATTACGACGCTCCATACTCATCGTCTCAGGCATGACGAGAATCGACCGATATCCTTTTGCTGCAGCGACCATGGCTAATCCTATACCTGTGTTACCGCTTGTAGGTTCAATAATTGTATCGCCTTTTTTTAATTTTCCTTCTTTTTCTGCCGCTTCAATCATTGAAAGTGCAATCCTGTCTTTTACACTACTTCCCGGGTTCATGTATTCAAGCTTTAAATAGACATCAGCATCATTTTCATTTGTAAGCTTATTCAGCTTAACGATCGGGGTATTACCAATTAATTCAGTAATTGAATTTACGACTGCCATTTTTGCTCACTCCTTAAAACCAAGTATAGTTATTGGATTTATTAAGATTAAGAGTAGCAAACTGCTTCAAGATTGTCAATAAATTTTTACTTGCTTATTTGGAATAGCTTTTCAAGCTTTGTTTTATCAAAATGATAAGCTTGGTTACAAAAATGGCAAACAGTTTCTGCTTGACCATCTTCATCGATCATCGCACGGATTTCTTCTTTCCCTAAACCGATAATCGCTCGCTCTGTGCGTTCAAGTGAACAATTACATTTAAAAGATACAGCCATTTTCTCTAAAATTGTAACGTTTTCTTTGCCTAAAATTTCAAAAAGTATTTCCTCCGGAGTTAGCCCATTATGAATCATCGTTGAAATCGGAGAAATTGTCTCAAGTCTTTTTTCCAACAAAGCAATGACCTCTTCTTCTGCCTCTGGTAACACTTGGAACATAAATCCGCCGGCAGCTAATATACTATTGTCTGGGTTAACGAGTACACCGACACCTACGGAAGAAGGAATTTGTTCTGATGTGACATAATAATACGTAAAATCATCGCCTAATTCTCCAGAAACGAGTGGCACTTGCCCTGTAAACATATCTTTTAACCCAAGGTCTTTTACGACAGATAAAAAGCCGTTTTTCCCGACTGCTCTTGCAACATCAAGTTTACCATGCTCATTTAAATCAAAATGAACGTGAGGGTTCGTTACATACCCACGCACTTCACCGACAGCATTCGCATCGATAATTAAAACACCTAGCGGACCGCCACCTTCAATTTTGACAGTCACTTTATCATTACCTTTTAATGTTGCACCCATCATTGTTGTTGCTGTTAACGCTCGTCCTAACGCCGCTGATGCTGTCGGCCATGTATCATGTCTACGTTGTGCTTCGGAAACGAGTTCCGTAGAGCTAATCGCATATGCACGAATTTGTCCGTCGTAAGCGAGCGCTTTCATTAAGTAATCAGACATCTTTCAATCCCTTTCAGTATGATTGTTGTTCAAATGTTCAGAGGCTCATCTAAAAGGATGAATTCAAGCCCACCTCATGTTGCCTCCTTATAAATATTATTTCACTTATATTTGATTTTTCAAAAATATTTTATATAACCCTTTTAATGTTAGGAATGGGTCAACGTGATCAATAATGGCAGTACCTTGAGCGATAAGTGACGCGAGTCCCCCTGTTGCAATCACTTTCGGCTCCGACTGAAATTGTTTTTTAATTCCGTTAACGATCCCTTCCACTTGCCCGACGTAACCATAAAAAATACCCGCTTGCATTGCGCTAACTGTATTGCGTCCGACAACGAGATCTGGTTTTGTTATTTCTATTCTCGGCAATTTCGATGCATGGGTAAATAACGCTTCAGTCGAAATATTAATACCCGGGGCTATCACGCCACCCATGTACTGTTTTTTCTCATTGACATAACAAAATGTAGTTGCAGTGCCAAAGTCTACTATGACAAGTGGGCATTCATAAAGATCAATAGCTGCAACAGCATTCACAATTCGGTCAGCCCCAACCTCTCTCGGGTTTTCATACTTAATATCGAGTCCTGTTTTTATTCCTGGACCAATGACTAACGGTTTAACATGAAAATATTTATTACACATCAGTTCCAATGATGACATGATCGGTGGTACAACAGAAGAAATAATAATGCCAGTAATATCTTTAAACGTCAAGCCCTCATTGCGAAAAAGTTCTTTAATCGTTATTGCATATTCATCTTCAGTTTTTAATTGGCTCGTCCCAATGCGCCAATGCTGAAAAAGTTCCCCATCTTTAAAAACGCCTAGTACTATATTTGTATTCCCCACATCTAAAACAAATATCACGTTCTTCACCCCATCCACAATCTGACTAAATGAACGTTCAAAAAAGAGGACAACGAGAGGTCGCTAAATACATAACATCCCGTAAAGAAATTATTAGTTACAACATGAACATCGGAATAAATTTCTCTTCTACCCTACAAGTGCAGTGAAAAAATCAGTGTAACTTTTTACAGGGAGATGCAAACTTCTACCAATTAAATATGCTAGCTAAAAAATTCAAACCAATCGTTCCCAGATTTTTTGAACAACCTTTATATGTGAATAGTTTATACTACATAGATCCAAAAAAAAAGATGTCCAAATGGACATCTTTTATTCTGAGCGTTCATTATCTTCTTTTGATGACTCGCTGTCTTCATTTTCCTCTATTTCTATTTCTTTTTTCGTATTTATATTTACTCTCACATCTTCCGAGTCTGCCATTTCTGACGATTTTTCCGTTCGATCTGGCAAACGACCATGATCCATAAGTGATTTTATTTGTTCCGCATCAAGCGTTTCGACTTCCTTCAATGTTTCTGCAATTAAGTTCAGTTTATCTTGGTTTTCAAGCAAAATTTGTTTACAACGATTATATGCATCGTTAATAATTCCTTGAATCTCAATATCAATTAAACGTGCATATTCATCACTATAATTTTGTTCACTTTGAATATCGCGCCCAAGGAATACTTGGCTTCCGTGACCAGTCCCAAATTGCATCGGTCCGAGCTTTTCACTCATACCAAATTCAGTAACCATGCGACGTGCAATTTCCGTGACGCGTTGGAAGTCATTGCTTGCGCCTGTACTCACTTCATTAAACGTAATTTCCTCAGCAACACGCCCACCTAATAGACCGATAATTTTATCGATCAATTCTGGTTTTGTCATAAAGTAACGATCTTCTTTTGGCAAGGTCACCGCATATCCACCAGCTTGACCTCGAGGAACGATCGTCACTTTATGTACGACATCCGCATTATCAAGTACCATTCCAATGACGGTATGACCCGCTTCATGATACGCAACAATGTTTTTCTCTTTTTCCGATATAACGCGACTTTTCTTAGCTGGTCCCGCAATGACACGGTCTGTCGCTTCATCTATGTCTTCCATATCAATTTCTTTTTTATTGGATCTCGCTGCTACAAGTGCTGCCTCGTTTAATAAGTTTTCTAAATCGGCACCTGAGAATCCAGGCGTCCGCATTGCAATTGTTTCTAATTTTACTTCATCTGCAAGAGGCTTATTCCGAGCATGAACTTTTAGAACAGCTTCACGGCCTTTTACATCTGGTTTACCGACAGGAATTTGTCTGTCAAAACGACCTGGTCTTAACAATGCTGGGTCTAAAATATCAGGTCTGTTCGTCGCAGCAATAATGATAATTCCTTCATTTGCATCGAACCCATCCATTTCAACAAGCAATTGGTTAAGTGTTTGCTCACGTTCATCGTGTCCCCCACCAAGTCCGGCGCCACGCTGACGACCAACTGCGTCAATTTCATCAATAAAAATCATGCACGGTTTATTCTTTTTTGCATTTTCAAACAAATCGCGAACACGTGAAGCCCCAACACCAACGAACATTTCAACAAAATCAGAACCACTGATTGAAAAGAATGGTACACCTGCTTCGCCAGCAACTGCACGGGCAAGCAACGTTTTCCCTGTCCCAGGCGGTCCTACAAGCAATACACCTTTCGGAATCCTAGCACCTAACGCCGAAAATTTACGTGGATCTTTCAAAAAGTCAACCACTTCAACAAGCTCTTGCTTTTCTTCATCAGCACCCGCAACGTCTTTAAACGTCACTTTATGCTTATCTTCGGTGTACATCTTCGCCTTGCTCTTTCCAAAATTCATCACACGGTTTCCGCCGCCTTGAGCTTGGTTGAGCAAAAAGAAAAACAGAATAAAAATAATTGCAAACGGAATAATTGCGGTTAAAAAGTTAAGCCATCCGCTCGTTTGCTCGGCTTGCAATACTTCAATTTCAACGCCTTTGCTCGCGGTGCTTAAAATTTCATTCTCAACAGTTTCGTTAAACGGTACACTCGTTTGGAAAGTTACACCTTCTTCTGCACCGACTAACGTTCCTTCAATGAGAAATACACCACGATCAGGCTGCATCGTTAATGAATCAACTTCACCTTTTTTCAGTTTTTCATAAAACTCGCCATATTTTAACGGTTCTACCTTCACATTTGGTCCGCTAAAAAAATTGACAAGCCCGACAACTACAAGGACAATTAATATATAAAAAAGGGTATTCCGGAAGATCCGATTCATGCCTTGCCTCCTCCCACACACGAAACAATACTATAATATCATACATCGTAAACACACTACAACATATTACATCTTACTCTCCACTGTAACACTCTCGCTAACAAGATGTAACTAAAAAATGAGCGCAATTTGACTTATTTGTAAACCTCTTCTTTTAATATACCAATATAAGGAAGGTTACGATAACGTTCTGCATAATCAAGCCCATATCCAACTACAAATGCACTCGGGATGACAAACCCGACTAAGTCCGGTTTAATGTCTGACTGACGACCGGATGGCTTATCTAATAACGTCACAATTTTAATCGAGCGGGCTTTACGATAGCGAAATAACTCCACTAAATACTTTAAAGTTAATCCACTATCGATAATATCTTCGACGATTAAAATATCTCTACCTTCTACGGACGTATTTAAATCTTTCAAAATTTTCACTTCACCTGAAGATACCGTTGAGTCTCCGTAACTCGCAACGTCCATGAAATCCATTTCTAAATGAATGTTCATTTTGCGCGTGAGGTCTGCCATAAATGGCAAGGCTCCTTTTAAAACACCGACAACTAAAGGAAAACGGTCTTCGTATTCCTTCGTTAAAATAGCGGCCAATTCTTCTGTTTTCGCTCGAATTTCCGCTTCTGTGGCCAATACTTCTAAAATATCGTTTTCCATGTTGCTAAACGTCCTCCCTGTTTAATAAAAAGCCGTTACTTTTCTTTATAAACGATGTATAAAAACTTACTTGTTTTCCCCGTAATCATTCCGTATTTCGAACGCTTTACTCCAGCAATCCAAATAACATTACCTTTTGCATCTTCTGCAACAGGAATTACATCTCGTTTCCGTTTATCAATCTTCTCATCAATAAAAATCGCTTTTAATTTTTTAGAACCTTTCATTCCTAATGGTACCATTCGATCTCCAGCTTTTCGTGTACGGATTGTTAACGGCAAGTAGATCTCTTCTGCATCGCCAACAAACACGTTACGATTACTCACTTCCGGTTCTTCGTCCAAAACTTCTCCGATTATAACTCCATAAGGCAAGTGCAATTTAAATGGCAAATATACTCGGTAAGAATAACGAGATACCTCTTGAGTAAAAGCAAAAGTAAATATGACACAACCATATGAGCGGATAACATGTAAACCTGCAGGTAAATGAAGCGTTCCAGATGGGTTTTTATTGTTGAAAAGAGCAAGAATTTGTTCAATATGTACATTCGTTACATCTGTTCGATCAAAATTATACAGATAGTTTAATAGTAGTTGAATGACTCGTCTTTGTAAAGGAAATGCAAGCGATTGAAAATCTTTTACGCCTACCACCGATTCACCATTTTCTTTTTGATTTACAATTTGATAAAACTTCTCTTTCGCCATTGACATAAGCAGTTCTTCATCTTTGAAAAGCATCTCACTTTGCTGTTGAAACCTTTCATGCACGCTCGGATTTTCATATTTTAAAAATGGCAAAATGACGTGTCGAAATCGATTGCGCACGTACTCATCGCGTTCGTTCGAAGGGTCAATTCTCGGATTAATTCCGACTCGTTCAATATAATCTATGATTTCTGCTTTTTCTAAACAGAGAAACGGGCGAATAATCATCCCTTTTGCGAACCTCCGTTTAACTGGAATACCAGCGCGTGAAAACCCGATTGCTCCTCGTACTTGGCGCATGAGCATCGTCTCGATTTGATCATCCCCATGGTGACCGAGTGCTAGAAAATCAGCATCGTGCTTTACCATGACTTTTTCAAAAAACTGATAACGACATTCCCTCGCTGCAATTTGCGTTGTCAATCCGTATTTTTCTTTATACGCATTCACATCAATATGTGCCCCTTCAAATAAAATATTGTGTTGTTGAGCATAATTTTCAACGTACGAGTAATCATCTTCCGATTCTTCTCCTCGAAGCATATGATTAAGATGTGCAGCAACGATGCGTAAATCCCAACTCTTTTTCCTCTGCAAGAAATAGTGCAACAATGCCATCGAATCAGGCCCTCCTGACACCCCGATGACAACAGTTGAACGCCTTTTCAATAATTGATGCTTCTGTACGAAACGATCAACAACGTTTTCCATAGAAACCCCTTCTTTATAAAACTTTCGCTTATATCCCTTTAAAATGTAAGTATAAAAGAAATAATATAAATAAAAAAGTCATAAGGAACATCATCCTAAATACGGTTCTTTTTTTTTGCTTTCTCAACCTTTTATGTTCAACCCGGCTCATAACAAATTGTTGTTTCGTACCGTTCACTTTCGTTAATAACGCATCTCTCATTGTTGCTGCACTTCCAAACGTTCCTCGAAGCGCCCTAATAAGAATTGAACTATACTGGTTTAAATCAGAGCTTATCATTACTTTTCTTTCGAGTTGTCTTACTCCTTCTTCTTTTTTCGTTAGCCGATTAGGAGAACCTAATTGAATAAAAATAATCGTCAAGCTGAACAAATCGTAACTCGGTTCCGCTTTTCGTGAACCCGCCCCCCAATAAGCTCGATCATAAAAAGATGTAAACTCTTTAACAGAACGACCTATTTTTGTTACACCGCCTACGTCAAGCCAGCGAATACGCGGAGAAGGAATAGAAACGAGTAAATTTTCAGGCTTTAAATCACCAAAAATATAACCTTGTTGATGCAGCTTCTCCAACTCCGATAAAAGTTGTAGCATAAAGACAACGATCCATTCGCTTCCTTTTTTCTGTATGAAAGAAGTCAATGAGTGACCATTGATATATTCCATCACGTAAAATGTCCATCCGTTCCAATCATCCATTTCAACAAAAAAAGGGCCGAGACATTGGCCCTGTACGCTCGTTAATCGTTTTAACGCATTCACTTCAGAAATGATGCCCATTTTGTCATAACCTATTTTTAACGCATAGAGACCGACAGAAGATTGTACTAAATAGACAGCACCGATCGAACCATACCCTAACTGCCTTACGATTTTATAGCGATTCCGATTCCATTTTCCTATAATGAGCGTACCAGGCTTCACATTAACCGCTGGATTCTTCGTTAAATGCATCATCGCGTAACCATCTCCTTTTTGATCTTCGCGGAGAAAACATTGCAATCGCTTGGCGAAGTGCAGGACCTGTCGGAGTCGTACCGCCTGGTGATAATTTGTTAAAAATCGTCGTTAATTCATTAATTTTTGGTGTCCAATCAACAAGTTTTTCTGTTTCTTTACGTTTTCCAGGAAACGCAAGCAATGCAAAAGAATTTTCGCCGACACGTGCTTGCATGCTTAACGATAAATCAACGAGTGACTCTTTCACTGTCGAAAGTTTATGTCTCATGCTTGCGCTCATATCGACGAGCACACAGATATCGAGTTGTAATGTCTCGCCTAAATCATCGACAACTTCTATAACTTCACCACGTTTATCTGGTGGCAGGTCGTCAATTTCTTTCTCTTCTCCAAAAATAGAAGTTAACTCATAGTTAACTACACCATAAATCGTTTGTGTCATTGCTTGGCGAGTAACCATCTGCACAGTTTTAGACAATTCTTTCGTATAGACGACTCGGCTAAAACCCCCTCCCGCATTTGCAATCGCTTCGATTTCAGCAATACCTTGTGTACCAATCTGATCATTTTCAACGACACCAATGACATTGACTGTTATGCCTTGTTCTTTCGCTAGTGCTGCAATTGCAGATGGATCTTCACCGACGTTAGAACATCCGTCTGTAAGTAACAAAATTTGTTTAATTGTTCCTTGTTTCAAGGTGCATCCTCCTCACTTTCAATCGTTCATCTATTTTAGACGAGAAAAGAGGAGTTTATACTTAGTACAACTATGTTTTTGGCACGAATCGATGAGCTTTTACTGTGCCTTTTTCCTTTTTGTAATGCTTGAATGAAAAGGAATCGTTTTCCACTTAGGTAAATTTCGATTCAATTTTGCAACGATAATCGTCATATCATCTTGAATTTCACCATACCGCGTGCGAATTACTTCTTCTAACAGTAAGTCGGCAACTTCTTGCGGATTGTCAGTCTGCAATTCACGAATTTTCCGTTTCATCCACATTTCTTTATTTTCAGCGTTTGCTCCATCATACACGCCATCGCTCATCATAATGAGCAAATCCCCTGCTTTTAATTGCATATTCACAACTTCAACATCAAACTCTTGAAAAATTCCGATCGGCAAATTACTTGCTTCGATCATATTCACTTGCTCACCCCGTTTGATAAAACAAGGACTGGATGCGATTTTCAAAAATTTCGCAGACGCATTTTGCAAGTCGAGCATTGCTAAATCAAGCGTTGAAAACACATCATCTTTTGTTCGTAATGACAACACTGAATTCACTGATTTAATCGCCACTGTTTCGTCAATTCCTGATTGTAAAATTTTTGCGAGTAGCTGCAGCGTATCACTGCTTTCAAAATGAGCGCGCTCACCGTTCCCCATCCCGTCACTAATCGCCATTGCATATTTCCCGGACGAAAGTTCAATCATCGAATAGCTATCTCCCGACACGAAAGCACCGCCTTTCGCCGCATTGGCATAGCCCGTTTCAACGACGTACGCTTTTGCAGAACCGAACGTTAATGTGCATAATCCACCTGGATAATGAGCATGATCTTCTTCTTTAAGAATAATTACTTCTTTTAAAATATCCGATAATAACGGCGCGATAAGCTTTTCTCCTTCCCCATGCCCGCTACATGACGAAAGTGTCATCTCAATATCAGCTTGTCCGCTTTCTAATGAATAAATGTCAACAGCGTCAATTTCAAGCCCAAGTTCAAAAAGAGACTCTACGATTTCATCTTCTAACAACGTATGCTGATCACGTTCACGTTGAATTTCTTTTGCAAAATTCCCCATCACTTCGGAAACGCCCAACAACTGATCAGCAACTAGCTTTTGGCTCTCCCTCATTTTCCGTTGCAATTTTAAGCTTGCTTCATAATAACTCGTTTCCTGATAAATTAATTCTTTCACTTTTTTTGATTTTACACAATGTTTGTCCCATTCGCGTTGAAACGTAAAATCTGATAATGTTTTCTCATAATTAGTCATCATTTCTTCCATAAAGGCATACGTTGTATCGAGATTGTTTATCCAACAATATTTTTTCTTAAAACATGTTTGACAACTTTTTTCAGCGACTCGGCTTAAATAATAATCTACCTCACCATCGTGCTTCAGATCGCCATGCATAGCAGGTGCTTGTGTAAAACTGTTTGAAAGCGTTTGAAAAAGAGAGGAAAACTGTTCTACTCGATTTGCCGTTACATCGCGAATTTTCTTAACATATTGTTGTTGTACTTGTGAATATTCACTCGTTCCAGGTATATAGCGAGCAATCTTTTTAATCGCTGAATGTGGTGTCATTAGTAAAAATAGAAAAGCGACAAGCGATTCCATGAATGAAGAATAAAAATGGACGAGGGATCGATCACCATACATGCCAATTAATAACGTGCCAACGATAAGACCTATACCGACACCGATCTTTTTCCCTTCTTTTAACAAACCACCGAGCAATCCGGAAAAAGCGAGCAAGCTCATTTGGTACAAGCTGGACACATCAGCAAAGCTTAAAATCAAACCTGTAACAACACCGACGGTCGCACCAATCGCAGCTCCGCCAATAAACGCAAACAATAAAATGAAATAACGAGAAAAAATATTTTCAAGTGACATGTCATAAACCGTCCAACCGATCATCCCTGTTAATATGGATGCAAGCAAAATGATAAAACAGATGACTTCTTCATTCCGAAGCGTTCGCTTTAACGGTTTTAATGTTAAAAGAGGGATACTTTGCAAAAAAATCATCGCCAATAGTAAACTTAATCCTGCTTCAACAGTGGCAACGAGAAATTCAGTCATTAATACGTGTCCAGAAAACGACATAAAGATAATACGTGCGAGTATACTCGAAACAAACACCGTTATCGGAAGTGTTTTTGATGAGTTTTTCGTTCGCTTTTCAATTATTTTATTACATAATAAAAAAACGACCAGTCCCGTTGCGACAAAAAGCGTATTTTCAATCGAATGTAATGATGCACCTAAAATCACAGCGAGAAATGTCAGACGCGCACTTTCTCGTTTTAATAATAAAACAGCTGCAAAAAAAGGAATAGCAAATGGGCTCATCTCATTCAAAATAACAGCTCGTCCAAGCAAAAGTCCGATGACAAAGACCAAAAACCCTGAGTGAGTGACTGCATATTCTAGCTTTCCGATCCATTGTTTAAGCCTCACCAACAATAGATGCACTCCTTTCGTTTCAACAACATTTCTCATCTTTACATCATCCTTTCAAAGTTTTTCAACGTCAATAAGTGTAAGTTCCATTTAATCACAGAATGATTTCAATTTTTGTCAAACAAACAGACAGTCAAACAAAAACTTCTCGACGAGATTCCTGTTGTTCCGAAAGAAATAGAAGCAATATTTGGCTTAAGTCCTAAACAAGAGGTAACGTTTTCATTAAAGAGTTGTAAACATATGTTGTGAAATAAACATTTACACCGTTTTTTCTTTTTTGTCATGTCGAGGTTTGTATATCAACAGTTTAAGAAAGGGTATCCTCTAAATGCTCTAATTTAAAAGTTGGGGATGTCATAAGTTTTGAACGGTTGCATTTCTAAAGAAATGTTGTTCAGTTTACTGAAGTATCCTAATACGAATCATAATGAACGAGGAAGACTTGTCGTTCAAGGTTTATTAACTGCAACATTACAAACAAAAATCGGAGGAGACCACAATGTACTCGCTCGTACGATGAATTTTGAATTTTTAAGACCTATATTTACAGGGGATAACGATTGAAAAGTTTGAAAAGCATGCCAACCATAGAAAACTATTTTTGCATCTTTCATATATATTAATCAAAATGAAAAACGAGTATTAAAAGGAAATTTCGCGGGGCATTCGATAATGAACTCCCTTTTCAATTTCTTATAAGCTGGGTAAATCATGCCTATGTTAAATAACTGTTTGTAGTTTAAAACAAAAAAACCGTCCAATTTAAAAGGAACGGCTGATAGTTACATTGTATATATTGGTAGCGGCGGAGGGGATCGAACCCCCGACCTTACGGGTATGAACCGTACGCTCTAGCCAGCTGAGCTACACCGCCATCATTTTTCCAGACAAAAAATATCTTATCAACGAACGGAACGAATGTCAATTGAATTTTTTTCCAATCGATTCCATACAAAAAAGCACCGTCATCGGTGCTTCAGCCCATTTACACCTAAGCTTCTGAAACGTGATTAAACTAGGCTATAAGATTTATCGAAATATCATAACGACCAGCAAGCTTAAGACCGTCTCGACCCACGTCCACCCCGCTTTGATTCTGTATGGCGTTTCAATGTCGAGAGCCGCTCCTCACTATCTTTTAGAAATCGGCTTAATTGGTCTTCGAAATTAAGGGTACGATTTGTAGATGTAGAAGCGCCACCACGCCGAGATTTACCTGATTTATGATTTCTTTGAACCGGCGGGTCCATTGCTCTTTTAATGGATAAACCTATTTTACCATCTTTCTCGACTTGAACAATCTTCACTTCTACTTGTTCGCCTATTTTTAAATGGTCTTTAATGTCTTTAACGTAATTGTGCGCAACTTCACTAATATGAACAAGTCCTGTTTTTCCATTTGGCAGCTGAACAAACGCCCCAAAATGAGTAATCCCTGTAACTTTACCTTTCAGCTTGCTGCCGACTTCAATTGACATGAAAAAAGTGATCCTCCTTAAAAAATATAAACATTTTACATTATTATACCAACGGTAAAAACATTGTCAATTTGTTGTTGATTCATCTGGAAACGAAAAAATCGTTTCTCCATCGTTTGAAAAAAAGTAATCTCGTCTTGCCAATTCACCAACATATTCATAATCATTTAATTTATTAATTTCTTCACGTAAATTTATCTCTTGCTTTTCAACAAACTCTAATTCTTTTTGTAAACTTTCCTTTTCTTCGACTTTGTCATTCAACAGTTTCTTTTGTGATATAAAAATGGAAATAAAGCAAACTGAAAGTACAACGGACATAAGACAATATGCAGTCAGACGACGATACAAACCACGACGTCTGCGTTTTCTAATTTTATCATATACTTGCTTTTCTTGAACATATTTTAACGTAGCCTCTTGAAGTGCTCTTCGTCTAGCTTGACTCATCGCAAAGCCTCCTAAACTCGACCGAACCACTTTTTAATCTTATTCTGCATGATTTTCATAAATCCTGCTAGCCTTTTCAATTGATTTTTCAAATATTCAGGAGTAATGGACCAAATGAGGCGACCGATCCATTTCAATAATGTGACTATTATCCTAAATACGAATAGAAAAAACGCCAAAAGCATGCTACCGAGAAAAGCGAACAATTGAATAAATAACCGAATGAACGTTTGAATCGGTTTCACGACAATCGTCCTCGTGACGTTGAGTGTAAACTGAATAACGGTACGAATCAAACGAATAAGAACAGTTAAAAAATAATTGTAAAACGTTTGAAATAATGCGCGATACATCGCAAATCCACATAAAAGGGCAACGAAAATATAAAAACGAATTTCTCCCTCATTTACTTTTAACAACACGAAAAAAATGAGCAAGCCTTGTACGATCCAAAAAAGAATATCACTTAAAAATAGCAAGATTGACCAGCGACTCGGATGCATAAAGCGTCCGTACGTATCAACTGCTACTCCGACAAAGATTCCCATTAAAGTCATCGAGAGAATCGTGTAAAACTGAACAGTCAGTGTCATTTAAACAGCTTGCTAAAAAATCCTTTAGCTTTATCCCCTTCGTGATCGTCCAAGTATACAAGATCAATAATTTTACCATTGATCAACACGATACCACGTTCAACGCTTAAATTTTTCATTTTTAAATGTTGCCCGCGTATCGCTAAAAAACCCATCACTGTTTCTAGTAAAAACTCTTCATTGTCAAAACTTTCAACGTGTTTGACACCCGTAATTTCAAGCTGTTTACGTCCTTTTAAAATCAAGTTATGCTCAGGTCTTACATGCTGTTCATTTAACTGATCATAATGATTCCGTTCCATACGTTTTCCCCCTCTTTACTGTTCATATATATGGGGGCTTTTGTAAGTTTAGAACAGCCTGTACATAGGAAAACTAAATTAAAACGATCAGTGTTCTACCTTTTTCTCACTGACAACGGTATACATCGATTCCGCTTCTTCCTTTCTTATCATTTCCTTTATCGCTTTCACTCGTACCGTAACAAGTTTAGGTCCAAATTGTATCGCAATCTCGTCATCGATTTTTATATTCGTTCCTGCTTTTGCGATTTGTCCATTTACTGAAATTCTCCCTTTATTACACATTTCTTTTGCGACTGTTCTGCGCTTAATTAAACGTGATACTTTAAGAAATTTATCTAATCTCAATAGTGTACACCTCAACATTGTTCATTTTTTTCTTCTCTCTTCCCGCTTAATCTCATCCCACACTTCTTTAAGTTCGTCTTCGTTTGCTATTTCAAGATCACTAAAAACGTGAGGGTGACGGCGAATCATTTTTTCTGTCAATGTGCGGATGACATCGTTAATCGAAAAATAACCGTCGTCTTCTCCGATTTGTGCATGTAGCATCACTTGCAATAATACATCACCAAGTTCTTCAACTAAATGTTCAACATTGTTTTCATCAATAGCTTCGAGCACTTCTTCTGTTTCTTCAACTAAATATTTTTTTAAACTCTCATGTGTTTGCTTCCGATCCCAAGGGCACCCGTTCGGTCCTCGCAAATATGCAATCACTTCCCGTAGTTTGTTAAATTCACCGTAGCGCAGCGTTTCATCCATAACAGGGGGAACGTAGACAACTCTCAATTGACTTAATTTCATATTCCGGTCTAGTTCATATAAAGGGACATCCCAAACCTTTTCATATTTGCTCCCTGCTGCTTCAACAATCGTTACAGCATAATCATCTGGAAGCCGCTCCATTAACGTCAATTTCACATGTGAGGCTGTCATTTGATCATACACTTGAACAAAAATGAGATGATGAAGAATGTTTAATTCATCGGGATGAACAGCCGTTGCATCAATAATTTGGCAGCCTTCAATCGGATCAATCTTTAACGTTGAAAAAACAGCATCAAGAAAACTTTGTCCGCCAACAATCTCAATTTTCACATTTGTCGTTTCTTGTGCTTCCAATAACAATTGCACTGTTTTTTCAGCGACCATTGGATGACCAGGTACTGCATATACGATAGGCTCTATCTCAGCAGCTGTTAAAAGTTGACTCACGATCGCCTTATATGTTTCTTCAAAACTAGCATATTGTTCATATACATCATCAAAAGACGTAAATGAAACGCTTGCTTCATAGAGTTGTTTAGCCGCTGGATGTTCTGCTGTTCGCAAATATAAAGATGTGGCCTTCATTAAGCGCTCATATATGCCTAGAGGCATTTGCTCCAAATCACCTGAACCAAGCCCTATAATTTCAATTTTCACGACTAACACCCTTTCCTTTACTTTTCAAAAAGCCGAACTCTGACGGTGTAAATACACGATTAGCGAGAAGGAAGCCAAAGTAAATAATCACGGCAAGCAGTACAGTCGAAAGTGCTGTTCCTGTTGCTGCTAATCGTCCGTCCGTAAAAACATGCTCTTGCGCAATCTTCTTCCAGAAGAATACGATAACCGACATTCCACCCACTGCACCAATGATTCGATTAAAACGGAATTCATAGTTTGAAAACAGTTGAAGCTCTTTATGAACGATAAATAACGAATGAGCTGCCATCACCGCAAAACCTATAACGGTTGCAGTCGCTGCAGCATAAATACCGAAAAAAGGGATAAACAAAACATTCATAACAATCTTTACAGCCAGACCGAGTATTACGACTCTCAATGTAACGTTTACTTTGTTCAAACCTTGTAAAATCGCGATAGACGTAAGCGTTAATGAACCGAAAAAAATAGTCATACCGTGAATGGCTAATACTGACGATCCGCGCGTATCTTTGAAAAGCATGATGTTTGTTGGTTCAATAATAATAGCAAGTCCAAGAGATGCAGCTATGCTGATTACGAGCGCCACTTTTAACGCAAAGCCAGCTTTATTTTGCGCTTCTTGTTTATTTTGTCCCGTGACAGCTTTAGCAATCGTCGGAACGATGATGAGAGATAAAGAAGTTGCCAATGTCAATCCTAGTTGCAACAATGGGTGACCTCGATCATAGACCCCTTTTATTGTTTTCGCCTCGATCGGTGATAATCCATACTGCTTTAACTGATTCAAAACAGTGATAGCATCAATGAATTGAAAAAATAGTAGAGCGAGCGCTCCAATCGATATCATAAACCCTTGCACAAGCAATCTTTTAGCTATATTTAACGCTTCTTTACGTTCTATCGTTAAACGAGTGCTTCCGATGTAGTTTCCCTTCACTCGCATATAAACTAAGACTAATACGAGTACACTCGCAAAACTGCCTGCAATCGATCCGAAAGCTGCACCTGTACCAGCTGCGTAAACGCCAAATCCTTCATTCATAAAATAAAACGCCAGTGTGACAATGATGATTACTCTTACAACTTGCTCGGAAATTTGCGATAATGCGGTCGGAAATACATTTTCTTCAGCTTGAAAATATCCTCTTAAAACAGAAATGAACGGAACAAATAAAAAGGAAAAAGCAATTGTACGGTACAAAGCAGTCAACTCTTTATCTCCGACGAGCTTCGCAATCACTGGTGACAAGATAATGAGTAAAAGAAAAAAAAGTACACTTATAATTAAAAGTACCCAAAAAGAAAGAGCCAACAATTGTTGGCGATTTTCAGTCTGTTCCGCTAACAACTTTGAAATGACAACAGGAAATCCATACATCGCGAGCGTAACGATGATCCCGTGAATCGGATATACTTGCTGATAAATGTAAAATCCGATATCTCCTGTTATATTTTGATACGGAATTCGATAACCAATACTTAGCATCTTCGTAATTAATGCTGCAGCTGTGAGCAAAACAGCACTATGAAGCAATCGCTTTCCATCATTTGCATTCATGCGTGCACCTGCTTACGACAATACTTTTCAACACATTCAAGTATAACAAAAACTCTCCCTATTAGGTTTAGATACATACACACAATGAAAAAAGAGACGGTCTCCCGTCTCCTCCATTCCACTATTGTTCCATTTGTCTTGCTAAAAATCCGGCAGCGGTTTCTGTTAACTTTTTTTCAACTTCATTTAGTTTATCACCATCTTTTGCAAGCATGATGACGGCACCAATCGGATCCCCACTTGCAATAATCGGAGCGATGACGAACGAACCTTCAAAATCAATGCCTTCAACAATTTCAACATTTCCTTCTTCTTCCAGTTGCGTGTTCCTATCAGACATACATTGTTCAACAAAACTGCCGATCGGTTTATTTAAATATTCTTTTTTCGAACCACCTGACACAGCAATAACCGTATCACGATCAGCAATTAATACGAGATGATCCGAATGTTCCGAAAGCGACTCAGAATATTCTTGCGCAAAATCACCAAGCTCACTAATCGGCGAATATTTTTTTAAAATCACTTCACCGTCTCGATCAACAAAAATTTCAAGTGGATCACCTTCACGAATCCGTAATGTTCTGCGAATTTCTTTCGGTATGACAACGCGGCCTAAATCATCAATACGTCGTACAATTCCTGTTGCTTTCATATCTCAGATGCCTCACTTTCTATGTTGTAAAAGCTGGAATAATCAGGACCCTTTCCTTTATTATCCGTCGCATTCGTTGTCTTATTCATAAAACTGCTTGAATTGTAAATGTTTTATCTTTGTAACCGTACTGTAAATCATTTCATGCACTCGTTTTTTCTGCTTTTTTAGCTGCCATTAATTTTTGCAAAAGCGTGAGTATCAAGTCACAAGCTGTTCGATCACTTTCACCTTTTGCACGTAAAACGATCTTTACTTGGTTACCAACTGTTCCTAAATGGATACGGCGGTCGACACTGCTAATAATTTGAAACAATTTTGTATTGTCGATGACGTCAGCCGCTTTTTCTGAAAACAATAAAACAAATTCACGATTATTTTCTTTAATCGATTCAATTTTCAAATCTGTCGCTCTACTTTTCATTCGTGAAATCGCGAGTAAAAGGGCAACCTCATCTGGGTAATCTCCGAACCGATCAATTAATTCATCTTCTAAATCTTGAATATCCTTATCTGTTTCAAGCGCACGAAAACGTTTGTACATATCAATTTTTTGATATTCGTCACTAATGTAAGCAGATGGGATGTAAGCATCCATCTGTAAGTCAATTTCAACCGTGAACGGCTGCTCTATTTCTTTCACACCTTTGCGCTCCTCAATGGCTTCCTTTAACATTTGTGAGTAGAGATCAAAGCCGACAGAGTCAATAAATCCATGTTGCTCCGCTCCTAATAAATTTCCTGCTCCACGGATCGATAAATCACGCATCGCAATTTTAAACCCAGAGCCAAGCTCCGTAAATTCTTTAATCGCTTGTAGCCTTTTTTCAGCAACTTCTGATAGCAATTTATCACGCTGATACGTAAAATACGCGTAAGCAACACGATTGGAACGACCGACTCGGCCTCGTAACTGATACAGCTGGGACAGCCCCATTTTATCCGCACCATAGACAATTAATGTATTTACATTCGGTATGTCGACGCCTGTTTCAATAATCGTCGTGCTTACAAGAACATCATATTGCCCATCAAGAAAATCAAGCATGACATTTTCAAGTTCACCTTCTGTCATCTGTCCATGAGCAAAGGCAACCCTCGCCTCGGGGACGAGCATTCTAATTTGTTCTGTCATCCGTTCAATCGTTTCAACACGATTGTATAGAAAATAGACTTGGCCATTTCGAGCTAATTCCCGTTCGATTGCTTCGCGAATAAGCGTTGCATTGTATTCAACAACGTACGTCTGCACAGGGAAACGATTTTCTGGCGGTGTCTCAATAACAGACAGATCACGAACACCGAGTAACGACATATGAAGTGTTCGTGGGATTGGCGTTGCCGTTAAAGTGAGCACATCGATATTCGCTTTCATTTGTTTAATTTTTTCTTTATGCTTCACACCGAATCGTTGTTCTTCATCGACGACGAGCAAACCTAAATCAAGAAATGTAATATCTTTTGAAAGGAGGCGATGTGTTCCAACTACAACATCAATCGTGCCATTTTTTAAGCCTTTGATCGTCTCCGTTTGCTGCTTTCTCGTACGGAATCGACTCAGTACAGCGATGTTAATCGGATGTTCACTGAACCGTTCGCGCATCGTTTCATAATGTTGTTGAGCAAGAATCGTCGTTGGCACGAGAATGGCAACTTGCTTTCCAGACATAATCGCTTTAAACACTGCTCGTAACGCCACTTCCGTTTTTCCATATCCTACATCTCCACAAAGGAGACGATCCATTGGGCGTACTTTTTCCATATCCGCTTTAATCTCTTCAATCGCTCGCAGTTGGTCAGCAGTCTCTTCATAAGGAAACGAAGCTTCAAACTCGCGCTGTTCTTCTCCATCCTTTTCAAATTGTACACCTTTGCTCGCTTCACGTTCTGCATACAGTTTTATGAGATCGTCTGCAATATCTTCAACAGACGATTGAACACGTTTTTTCGTCCGTTTCCAATCGCTGCCACCTAACGAATGAACTTTTGGTACTTTAGCTTCCGAGCCTACATACTTTTGGATTTGATCAATTTGGTCGACTGGCACATAAAGTGTATCATTGCCCGCATATTTTACGTGCAAATAATCTTTATGAACGCCATTAATTTCAAGCGTTTCAATGCCTAAATATTTTCCGATCCCGTGATTTACATGTACAATGTAATCGCCAACGTTCAACTCAGAATAACTTTTTATCCGCTCGGCATTTGACATTTTTTCTCTGCGTCTTTGCTTGCGAACGTTTTTACTAAAAATTTCTTCCTCTGTTACGACGGCTAACCGTTCAATAGGCAATTCAAACCCAGTTGCAAGCGGCAACGTTAAAATTTGTACAACACCACTGATAAGCGGGGTCGTACCGTCCGCACGCTGCACTTCAATTTTATAATCATTCATAATCCGCTCAATCCGCTTTGCCCGCTCTTCATCCGCCGCTAAAAAAGCAATCGCATAATTTGCTTTCTTCCAACGCTCAATTTCAGTTTTTAAAACATTCATTTGCCCGTGAAACTGCTGCATGGACTTACTGTTTGCATTAACAACATTTTCAGGGTTCGTATGCGGAATATGCCGTAAAAATAAAGTGAGATGAACTTTCTGTTGTGTTCGCGGTTGAAAAAGTGCATCAAAGGACCAAGACATTGTCAAATCGGTAACCGTTTCACCTTGTTCGAGCAAAGTCGTTTGCCATTCCGCCTCTTCTTTATCTAATTGTTGCGATACTTCTTGAACACGGCTCGTTTCATCAAAAATAACGATACCATCGTTCGGAAAATAATCTAATAAACTTTCAGGCTTTTGGAAAAATAGCGAAATGTATTTATAGATTCCTTGAAAAACCTCTTGATTGTTAAGCTTTTCTAATTCAAAACCGATCTGTTCATCGATTTTTTCTTTTACGCTTTTGTTTTTTACATGTTGCAACGTATGTTTAAGTTTTGATTGTAATTGTTCTATTCCATATTCGAAGTTTTCAGGAAAAAGTGGCACTTCCGAAGCTGGTCCGACCGTAACAAATTCAACCTTTTTATCAGAGCGCTGGCTTTCCACATCAAAAAAACGGATCGAATCTATTTCTGTATCGAATAGTTCGATTCGAATCGGTTGCTCTTCTGTTAACGGATATACATCGATAATTCCTCCGCGCATGCTAAATTCCCCCGGTGTCGAAACCATCGGGGTTCTCGAATAGCCACTAGCAATAAGCTTATGCAATAACGCTTCGATATCAATATTTTCGCCTACACGTAAATGGACAAGCATTTTCTCCCAAGTCGATTTAGGTGCAATCATTCGCTTTAAACCTGCGATTGGGGAAACGACGATGCCTCTCGGATTGTTTACCCATTGAAGTAGCACTTGCAAACGTTGTGCTTTTAACTCTGGGCTTGCGATTGCAATTTCTGACGAAATTAAATCATTGACTGGATACAAATATACATGTTCGCTACCAACCAACTCTACTAGATCTTCATAGACATTTTGTGCTTGAAATAAATTATGTGTAACGACAAGCTGTGGTCGCTTTGTACGCTCATATAACGTTGCTACGAACAATGTACGAGCTGAGCCTGTCAATCCTGCGATTAATTGCTCTTTTAAACCGGCTTCGACACCGTTGATGACTGAGCCAATTTCATTTCCACTTTGAAAATAGTGTCGTAATGCCAACACGAATCGTTTTCCCCCTTATCAATAGCGGCATGTCTAGCCCACCTTTTCTATCGGGTGGGCAAACCGAAATTACTTTATCACGTATCAACCGTCCTTAAACCCAGACAGCTAACGTGTGTAAGAAACCTGACAAATCTCGCTTTATTGAATAAATGAATCAAGTTGATGAAATAATGGATTTCTATCTAATGCTTCTTGACAAGTCTCGCAAATAGCTTTTACGATAATATCACCGTTTTGGTCATATTCAATCATCTCAAGTCGCTCTTCATTCGTCAACGCCTGAAATCCAAGCTCACGTTCTTCAACTTCAACGGCATCAATTGTGCCAATCCGTTGACTACAATGACGACATGTATAATGAATCGCCACCATTGACAACCTCCTCTGTCTCAACATGAATCCTTATTTTAGTATGGACAGAGGTTCACTCATCTATACAGCGAGATTCCTTACGATTGGTTAAACTCATTCATCACTTCTGAAAATGGGGTCGTAATCCATTTTTCACAAGCTTTTGCTGCTTTTTCAATCGATGCATCAATGACAGGCCTTTCGTCAGGTAGAAAGCGAGCTAACACATAATCAACGACTTGCATACGTGGATGCGAAGGACGTCCAATTCCGAAGCGAAGTCGTTTAAATTGCTCACTTCCTACATGGTATATGATTGACTTCATCCCATTATGTCCGCCTGCACTGCCCTTTTGCCGAAGTCTTAACTTTCCAGGAGCGATATCAAGATCATCATAAATGACAAGCATGTTATCAATCGCAATATCGTAGTAATCGAGTAGCGGACGAACTGCTTCACCTGACAAATTCATATACGTTTGCGGCTTACATAATATTACTTTCTTACCTTCGATGTTATCGATTCCATACTCCGCTTTGAATTTCCGTTTGTCTAATGGGATAGCAAGTTGATTAGCTAACTGATCAATAACTTTAAATCCGATGTTATGGCGCGTGTCAGCGTATTTCTCACCGGGATTTCCTAATCCTACTATTAATTTCATCATGCACATCCTTTCTACCTTCATCGAAGGAAAGTTACCAACCTTATTAGCGATTCGTGCGTCTACCAATCGTTATCTGTCCAACAAGATCAAATGATTCATGTAAAAAAAGGCGTAACCCCAAGGTTACGCCTCAATTTCAACAGACGCTATTACTCTTCGCTATTTTCTTCTCCCTCTTCAACAGCTTCTTCAGCCGGAGCTTCATCCGTTGTCTCAGGCTCTTCTTCGCTCGGAGCTAGTACAGAAACGATCACTTCTTCATCATCATTTAAAATCGTGTAGTCAGCTCCGTCTTTCAAGTCACTAACAGCAATCGAATCACCAATATTTAAATCATCTAACGATACTTCGATGCTCGCAGGTAAATTTGCAGGTAATGCCCGAATGTTAAGGGTGTAAAGTGAATGTTGGACGATTCCGCCCTCTTTTTCACCTGGCGCCTTGCCTACAAGTTGAACAGGAATTTCGGCATCAACTTCAACATTCATATCCACTTTCAAAAAGTCTGCATGTACGACATGATTTTTAATCGGGTCAATTTGCAAATCATATACCATAACTGGATGTGTTTCATTTTGGAGTTCCAATGAAATGACTCCACTTCTTCCAACTTCACGGTATACTTTTGAAAAAACTTTCTCTTCAACGGAAATCGGTTGGTTTTCAACGTCATCTCCGTATAAAACAGCTGGGATAAACCCATCTCTCCTCAATTTATTAAGAACTGACTTTTTCGTTTCACGATTCTCAGCTTTTAATACAGCTGCCATAACTTTTCATCCCTTTCTATCATTTACGAAAAATACTTGATCGTTATTAGTCTATACGATTTTCAAAATTAATCAAATAACGTACTGACAGATTGTCTTTCATACACGCGAATAATCGCTTCACTAAGCAATGGTGCAATCGATAATTGAGTGATTTTGTCAATTTTCTTTTCTTCAGGAAGTGTAATCGTGTTTGTGACGACAAGTTCTTTTATCGTTGAATGATCGATTCGTTCAATCGCAGGCCCCGATAAAACAGGGTGTGTACAGCAAGCATATACTTCCTTTGCTCCTCTTTCAACTAATGCATCTGCTGCTAGTGTAATCGTACCTGCAGTATCGATAATATCATCGATAATGATCGCTGTTTTTCCTTCAATATCACCGATAATATTCATTACTTCTGCAACGTTCGGGCGCGGTCTACGCTTGTCGATAATCGCGATTGGGGTTTTCAGGCGATCAGCTAATCTTCTCGCTCTCGTTACACCCCCGTGATCTGGTGATACAACGACAACATCAGAAAGCTCTTTTTCTTTAAAGTAGCTCGCTAAAATGGGTACAGCAATAAGCTGATCGACAGGAATATCAAAAAAACCTTGAATTTGCGGTGCGTGCAAGTCAATGGCAATGACACGTGTCGCACCTGCGGTTTCTAGCAAATTCGCTACAAGCTTAGCTGTAATCGGTTCACGAGCCCTTGCTTTTCGATCTTGCCTTGCATAGCCGTAATAAGGCACAACGATGTTAATCGTCGCAGCTGACGCTCGTTTTAATGCATCGATCATAATTAATAGTTCCATCAAATGCTCGTTAACAGGTTCAGATGTCGATTGAATGACGAACACGTCACTTCCACGAATGCTTTCTTCAATGTTAATTTGAATTTCTCCATCACTAAATCGGGAAACCGATGATTTTCCGAGCTCGACACCAATATGATTTACAATTTCATTCGCTAACCCCCGATTTGAGTTTAACGAAAATACTTTCAAATTAGAGTTGAGGTAACCAGACATGCTTCAACTTTTCCCTTCGTTGTTGTTTTGTTTCACATAGTTTTCTTTGTTTATTTGTCTTGAGCGAGCAATCGATAATGCTTGTTCAGGGACATCATCAGTAATCGTAGACCCTGCTGCAACATAGGCCCGTTCACCAACTGTCACTGGCGCGACTAAATTACTGTTACAGCCGATAAATGCGCCATCCTTAATGATCGTTTTAAACTTGTTCTCTCCATCATAATTCACTGTAATTGTACCGCATCCAATATTGACATCTTTCCCAATTTCAGCATCTCCAATATAACTCAAGTGAGAAGCTTTCGCTCTGTCAGCGAGGGTCGATTTTTTTACTTCGACAAAGTTGCCAATTTTAATTTGATTGCCGAGTACGGATTGTGGACGAATATGTGCAAACGGACCGATCGTAACTTCATCTCCAATTACACTTTCGGTTACGACCGATTGTTTAATCACCGTTCTATTACCGACTTTGCTATCTAACAGTTCTGTGTTCGGTCCAATCTTACATTCACTTCCGATATAAACGAGCCCGTTTAGTTGACAACCCGGGTAAATCACGGTATCCTGTCCAATTTCAACGTCAGGCGAAATATACGTATGAGCTGGGTCAATTATGGTAACTCCATTTCGCATATGCTTCTCGTTAATTCTCTTTCTCATCACCGCTTCCGCTTGTGCGAGAGCCACACGGTCATTCACACCGATCGTTTCCTCAAAATTTTCAGTTTGATAAGCGGCAACAACATCATTTTGTTTTTGCAAAATTTCAATGACATCTGGAAGATAATATTCGCCTTGCGCATTGTTGTTGTTTACTTTTTTTAACGCTGAAAATAAGCTTTCATTATCAAAACAATACGTTCCAGTATTGATTTCTTGAATTTGTTTTTCAGCTGCTGTAGCATCTTTTTCTTCAACAATCCGTTGGACGTTGCTACTAGCATCACGAATAATCCGTCCATAGCCTGTTGGATTGTCCGCTTTTGCAGTTAAGATCGTTGCTTTCGCATTCATCTGTTTATGGTGTTCTATAAGCTGTTCCATTGTTTCTTTCGTAATTAAAGGAGTATCACCACAAACGACAAGTGTTACACCCTTTTTCTGTTCTAGTTGCTCACGAGCTTGCATGACAGCGTGAGCTGTCCCTAGTTGTTCCGACTGCAGTGCATACGAAACGGAAGAACCGATAACTTCCTTCACTTTATGGGCGCCGTGACCAACAATTGTCACAATTTCGGCCACATTCAACTGTTTCACTTCGTTTACAATATGCATCAGCATCGGCTTGCCACAGACAGGATGTAACACTTTATATAACTTTGACTTCATTCTCGTCCCTTGTCCAGCGGCTAAAATGACCGCATAACGATTTTTCATAAATGTATCGTTACCTCCAAAATGACCGATTTCCTACTATACGAATATATCTTAAAAAAACACCTTTTTCAAGGTAAGTCATTTGCCATTCAAGAGCTAAGAATTTATCTTTATCTAAGAAGTGTTTAAAGATAGAATCTTTCTTAAGTATAACTTGCGCCGAAGCAAATAGGTAGTCACAGGTACGCGATTGCTATAAGTACTTTACCCCATCAAAAATAGCTAGACAGAACAGAATTTTTCCATAACTTACTTGCAACAAAAGGCAAAAGGCATTTGTTATGAAAGTGGGTCCTAAAAATGAAAAAGAACCTAACTTTAGCGATTAGGTTCTGTGTTTATTCTCGTTTTAGCTGTTTTTCTCTACGAAGCACCCGCTTCCTCAAGTGATTCTTCTGATTCGTTTGCACGCTCGTACTCAGCTAAAACAGCAGATTGAATCTTCTCTCTCGTGCTTGATGTAATCGGATGAGCGATGTCACGGAACTCCCCGTCCGGCGTGCGCTTGCTAGGCATTGCTACGAAAAGTCCGTTATTCCCGTCAATGACACGTATGTCATGAACGACAAACTCTCGATCAAGCGTGATTGAAGCGATTGCTTTCATCCTGCCCTCAGTATTCACGTGACGTAATCTTACATCTGTAATTTCCATTTGAAATCTCCCACCTTTTTTAAGCAAAATTAAGAGTTTAATACAATATTCTACAAGGTGGAAAAAATTCCTTCTTTTAATTGCAAAAATGTTAAAAATAATTTTTTTATTCAAAAAAAATGTACATGTGCTATCAATTAATTTATGAATGCGATGACATCTATTTCAATCAATGCGTCTTTCGGAAGTCTTGCTGCTTCAACACATGATCTAGCTGGCTTATGCTCCGTGAAATACGTCCCATAAATGTCATTCACAACAGGAAAATCGTCCATATCCTTTAAGTAGACAGTCGCTTTCACTACATTTTCTAATGACGAACCTGCGGCTTCTAAAACAGCTTTCAAATTTGCAAATACTTGATGTGTCTGTTTTTTAACATCATTTTCAACCATGTCACCTTCAGGTGTTAATGCGATTTGCCCTGAACTAAAAAACAAGTTATCGATGACAATGCCCTGAGAATAGGGACCGATAGCAGCAGGTGCTTGATTCGTTTTGATTTTCCGCATAGTTTTCCCTCACTTTATAAAAATTTTTGCTCACATTCTAAATAATTCCCAGATACGATTTGAATTTGCTTCTCTCTTTCATTAACGTGTGACAACTTTAACACCGAAACATATTTTTCTACGAGTCGTTCTTCTGTCTCTTCTGATTCAACTAAAACTCCAATTCCAGCAAGCCTTGATTGAAATTCTTCGAGTAAGTTAATCATTCCATTAATTGTTCCGCCAGCTTTCATAAAATCATCCACAATTAATACGTTCGCACCTGCATTTAAACTTCTACGTGCCAATGTCATCGTCTGAATCCGTTTAGAAGAGCCGGAAACATAGTTAATGCTAACCGTTGATCCTTCTGTTACACGATTATCACTTCTTACAACGACAACAGGAACATTTAAATGAGATGCAACAGCATAGGCGAGTGGGATTCCTTTCGTCGCAATTGTCATGACAACGTCGATCTCATGATCTGAAAAAATGGAAGCAAATAAACGCCCAATTTGATTCACATATTTTGGATTGCCAAGTATATCTGTCATATACAAATATCCACCAGGTAAAATTCGTTCAGGAACAGCAAGTAGTTTCTTAAGCTCAGTTTCTACACTTTCCGCTTCCTGTTGTCCCATTTTTGAAATAAATTTTACTCCACCGGCAGCACCTGAAACTGTTACAATTGTTCCTATCCCTTGCTGCTCAAATTGTTCCTTTATAATTGACAAATCTTCACTAATGGAAGATTTCGCAGATTGGTAACGCTCAGAAAAAAACGTTAAAGGCACGAGATGATGAGGGTGTTGAAGCAAAAAATGGGTCATATCAACTAAACGCCCACTACGCCTTATTTTCATGTTACACCTCCAAAACCCGAATGTTTTACTCATAATATATCATTTTCATACGGATTTATTCAACTATGTTTTTACCCAACAGTCGTACAGCATACACATTTTTGCAAAAGCCACGCAGCCCATTTACAATTCGTCTCATTTTCGTATCATATTGAGTCAATCCGAATACAGTCGGTCCGCTTCCACTCATTAAAACACCATCGGCACCGAGTTGTTTCATCTTTTCTTTTATTTTTGCAACTTTAGGATAAAGCTTTAACGTTACATCTTCCAATGAGTTTCCAAGCTTATGACACATGTCTTTATAATTTTGAGTTTCGATCGCTTGAATCATCGCTTCTACATTAGGATGAAAGCACGTTGACACATCGATTTGCTCATAAATATCTGCTGTTGAAACACCGATTGAAGGTTTTGCCAAAATAACCCAAGCGGGTGCTGGCGAAGAGATCGGCTTAACGATTTCACCTCGTCCCGTAGCAACGGCCGTTCCCCCATAGACACAAAATGCAACGTCCGAGCCAATTTCAGCTCCAATGGTGGCTAATTCATCGAGTGACAAGCCTAATTGCCACAGTTCATTTAATCCTCTTAACGCGGCTGCACAATCACTGCTGCCTCCCGCGAGGCCAGCTGCAACCGGAATTTTTTTAGAAATTTCAATTTTACAGCCTTGCTTTATTGCAAACCGCTCTTTTAATAACGCAGCTGCTTTATAAGCAAGATTTCGTTTGTCGTTAGGAATAATCCCGCTCGTTGATTCAATTTGAATCCGATCCGATTCTAACAGAGTAATACGAAGATGGTCAGCCAAGTCAATTGTTGTCATGACCATTTTTACTTCATGGTAACCGTCATTACGTTTATGTAAAACGTCTAAAGCTAAATTGATCTTCGCTGGTGCTTTTACGGTTATTTTCACACTTAGTCACCTACTTCTATGTTCCTGACAAAATTATAGTATAAAGGAAAGTGAACGCATAGCGCAAAAAACCGAAGCCGTTGGGGCGGCTCCGGTTTCATTACAAAGGCACATAAACGTTTCATGGCAATGAATGGTTATTTACGGTTATTCCCAAGCTGCTCTTCGGCCATTTGTATCGCGCGTTTAACCATGTTCCCCGCATCGCGAGCACGAATGCCCCCCCAGCCTTCTTTTTGAACCGTATCGTAAAAGCCTAATTCTTTTGCAATCTCTTCTTTTAGGCGGTCTGACATAACGCCACCTTTTCTTGCCATACCGTTCATCCCCTTTCAGCCCTTGCAAAAGCATGAGGAATGCTCCTCGATTTTAGTATAACGTATGAACGAAGAAGTATAGCTAGATAGTTTAGCCTTCTTTGTTTATTTTAGGAAAAACAGAGACTGTGGCGGCGTTCTAAAACAGCTACACCATTTGTGACTAAACAAATAAAAAAGCAGTGGACTGTGAAGTCTACTGCCCCGATACAGCTGATTTATTCTGCTCGTCATTGAAAGTTAATTCAACCGTCTCCGTCAAGACATCTGTGTAGCTATAAGATACCCGTTCAAACGAATTCGTATCTTGATCTAGTTTTATTATAAATACAGATGGAAATGTTTCTTCAAGGATACCTGATCTTTCAATCGTCTTTCGTCGACCGCCGTTTGCTTTTAATCGCAACGGCTCTCCGATACGAGCCTCTAAGGCTTCTTTGATCTCAACTATCGTTTTACCCATTAGACACACCCACCTCACTTAATCACATTTTAACATAGAATGTTGATTTTTGTCAAACGAATTTAAATAAAATTAAATTATATCAGTGTTTCAATTTTGTTGTCAATCAATATTTTTCACAGTTTTGAGTAAAATATGTATAAAGATGAAAAGTATTCGTTATTTTGCACCGTCTTCATTCTCTTCTTTACTAAAGTTGTTAATTCCAGACCCTGATTGAATTGGCATGCCTGTACGCAACAAACCTCTTGTTTCGACACCGCCTAATCCACCTTCATTTGAAAGTGTATTTCTTAAAACATCCGAGACGTGTACACGATCCATAAATGAAGTAAAGCAAATTTTCGAAACGATATATACAGGATCAAGTGCGTGAATATTTACACGTGCAGGGGAACTTGCAAAATTTGCACCCGCTTTAATTAACGATTCAAAATGAGATTGACAAGCACCAGCAAAAATGACAAGTTGATCAAGATGATGGCTTTTTGCACGTACTTCTTTCACTGTGCGCACAAAATGTTTTGAATGCCGATATGCATGTAAATCTTTTTTTTCCCCTTTGCTTTTTAAATACGCATCATGCCCTGTTATTACTAATACATCAGGTCGTACTTGTTCGATTAACTTTGGCACACGTTTTGGCATGTCCACTTCAGGCATATGGACACCGACAACGGGAACATTTACTTTTTTATACAGTGTTAGACATTTTTCCAAATAACGATTGTCGCCATCAACATGTAGCACTTTACCTGGCATTTCGAAATAACGATCCGTTTGCTTATACCCGCTTGACGTGACGTATTCACGCTTTTGCTTTAACAGCTTATAATCTTGGCGAAAAAGCCGAAATGAGCGATCCACTTTTTCTTTTATTGCATGGCGTAATTTATCTTTTTCAGATTCTGACATTAAAACTAAATCAGAAAGTGGGGCATCAGCAAAAAGCCGTACTTCTTCTCCGATCAATTCAGCAGTTTGTAGCTGTTCATCGATTTTATAAACTTGAAATAAAATGTCACATTGATATGACTTTCTTGCGACGATCATCCCTTCACGAATCATCCCATTCCCCCCTGATATACTAGCCTCTACTACTATATGCCGGGAATAGGAAAAAATGATGAGCGCATAGCCGTTACAGTCGCTTTTTAATCGCATCGCTTAAAGCTGCAAATTCTTGAATAGAAAGTGTTTCTCCTCGCCTTTTCGGATCAATACCTAATTCAACGAGTATTTTTTCAATCAATTCCTTTGACAAGGAATGCGATAAATTTTTCGCTATATTGTTTACGAGCGTTTTTCTGCGCTGTGCAAAAGCAGCACGAACAACGTCAAAAAACAATGATTCGTCAATGACTTGTACAGGTTTCTTTTCATGAAGGGTTAACGAGATTACTGCTGATTCAACGTTCGGTCTCGGTATAAATACAGTGTTCGGTACAATAAAACTTGTTTCTACATGTGCGAAATATTGAACTGCGATTGATAACGAACCGTAATCTTTGGAATTCGGTTTTGCAGAAATCCTTTCGGCAACTTCTTTTTGAATCATGCAAACGATACCTCGAATTGGCAAATGATTTTCAAGAAGTTTCATTAAAATTGGCGTTGTCACGTAATACGGTAAGTTTGCAACGATCATTACATCTTGTCCAGGTTCAAAATGTTCGTTCACCGTTGCATGAAGATCGGCTTTCAATATATCCGAATGAATAATCGTAACATTTTGCTCCTTAGCAAGCGTTTCCTCCAAAATGGGTAGAAGCCGCTCATCAATTTCAAACGCAACAACTTTTTCCGCATGCTGAGCAAGTCTTTCTGTTAAAGCGCCGAACCCTGGACCAATCTCAATGACACCTGTTGCTTTCGTAATTTTTGCCGTTACCACTATTTTTTCCAAAATGTTCCTATCAACTAAAAAGTTTTGACCAAGGCTTTTTTTAAATGAAAAACCATGTTTCTGAAGCATCTCTTTCGTTCGTTGCAATGAGGCAATCTCTTTAGTCATCCGCTTCAACCTCTTTCATTCTTCGTACAGCCGATTCAAACTCTTGCGGTGTAATTTGAAACGCATTCAGTCGTTTATACAGTTGCTTTGCATTCATATAGCCAATGTTTAAAATGTTGCCTAACTGTTCACGACGTCTCCGTGCGTTCTCACCACCGACGAAATTGAAGTCAACGAGCGTTTGCCAATGAATTTGCTGTTGAGCGATCTCGTTTTCTTCCCGAACGTGAGAAAGTGCATGTCGAATAGCTTCAATGGAAGCGTGCTCAACACCAAGTCCTTTCCCAGATTTTGCCTTCGCCTCATTTTTTATAAGAAAAGCATGTTTCACACCAGGTACATAAGCTTGAATCGTTTTTCGGATTTTTTCACCAGGAAAATCTGGATCTGTAAATACAATGACACCGCGTCTCGCATGGGCAATTTTTATTTGATTTAACGTATCTTTACTTAGTTCTGAGCCATTTGTTTCAATCGTATCTGCTTCAACCGCTAATTTTATTTTAGCTGTGTCATTTTTGCCTTCCACGACAATAATTTCATTTATTTTCATTATTTCCTCCAATACTTAACAGTTTTTGTTAATTAGGCTTTACGAAATACCCGTTCGTCGAATATACTAGAGATGTGAAGATTCATTTTCATTATAAACATCCACGAATTGAAAAACACAGGGATGATATCTCCCTGTGCTTACATTAGTTTAAAATTTTCACTTTTACCGTTTTACTTCCCCAAGCATATGCTTTTGATTTTGATGAGAAGAATACATCAATTTTATTACCGCGGATGGCTCCACCTGTATCTCCAGCAATTGCATACCCATAACCATCAACATGGACTTTCGTTCCGAGTGGAATGACATTTGGGTCAACTGCAATCACTTTTGTGTTAGGGTTCTTTTTTAAATTGATTCCCGTTGCGGTAACTCCGGAACATCCTGAACAGTCTGCGGTATATGCTGTGCTCTTCATAAATATTGTTTTTCCACCGGATGGAGCAGGCTTGCTACGAGAAACATTTTTGACTACTTGTTTAGTACCGACTGCTACAATGCGGTCTTTACTATCTTTTATCTTTTCTTCTTTTTGGAGTGTGCGCTTGACTTCCTTGCCATTTTCAAGCGTCACTTCAAATTCTTTTTTAAGTTTTCCTTTTTCACCCGCTTGAATAACTTTTTCTTTTCCTTTTTCTAAAGAATTATCTTTTTTTGTCGTCGTTTTATAATCAATTTCTTCTTCAACGACATCTGTTTTCTTTTCTACACGGATAACGTTAACAACCGTCTCATTTGTTAATTGTTCATCTTCACTCGGTTCAACGCGGTCGAGTTTATTCAGTTCAATCTCTTGTTCTTCTAACAACTCTGCAACTGTTTTTGACGTCGTCATCACTTTTTCTTCTTCGCCACCAACGACAAGTGAGATTTCGAGTGCATTTTTAACAATAATATTCATATTATCTTTAATCTTTTCCGTTAATGCTGGTTTGATTTCACTATATTCATCAACAATAATTCGTTGTTTTGATAGTAATTCTTCAACTGTCGATTCCGTCGTCCAAATCTTTTCTTGTTCACCGTCTATATTCAATGTCACTTGTTTCGCTGGCTTCCAAATGATTTTCATTCCATTTTTTACTTCCGTATCAAGCCCAGGCTGTACATAGTCATGTTTTTCATTTATGTCTACATTCTCTTGTTCTAGTACATCTTTAACTGTCGTTTCATGTGACTTCACTTCAATCTCTTCACCATCGAGAGATAGAGTTAATTCTGTTTTCGTAGTTTCATAAACAGAAAATCCAGTGATAATACTAAGAACACCGACACTCAATAAAATCATTACAAGTTTCTTTCCTTTGAGCAGTCGAGAATATATACTCCCGTTTGCTTCCATCATCATCCTCCTAATAACGTGATTCTTACTCAACTTTTTTGCCTTTTTATCCCTCCTAACGAGCGTGCTGCCAATAAACTATTGTTCATTATGCCGTTAATAGACTTGGAAAAAAAGGAAAACCTTCCGACAATGTTTGATTGTACTTTGTTGAGATTTGTTGAATGTCTATTTTTTTACGAGGAATCGTGCTTACTTTGATAAACTTTGTCATCAAGTTATGCGAAATAATCGTTTTGCGTTATCGGACGTTTTATTTGCAATTTCTGTATACTCTCTATCTTTTAGGACTGCAATTTGTTCAGCAATATATTTTACATATGCTGGTTCATTCCGTTTCCCACGCAATGGGTGCGGAGCTAAATACGGACAGTCTGTTTCGATAAGCATATGTTCTAGTGGTACATCACGGGCAACTTGCTGCAATGCTTTTGCATTTTTAAATGTGACAGGCCCACCAAACGAGATGAAAAAATTTAAATCGATACACGCTTTCGCATCGTCAAAACTACTACTAAAACAATGCATTACTCCACCAACCTCATCAGCCCGCTCTTGTTTTAAAATTTCGATGACATCTTCAGTTGCGTTCCGATTATGAATGACAATTGGCAAGTTTACTTTTTTAGCTAATTGAATTTGTTTCCGAAAAACTTCTTTTTGAACGTCTTTCGGTGACTTATCCCAATGATAGTCAAGCCCAGTCTCACCAATTGCAACAACTTTACGATGAGCGGCAAGCTGTTCAATCCGACGTAAATCATCTTCGGTCATATCAATCGCATCAACAGGATGCCAACCGACAACAGCGTAAAGAAAGTCATACCTTTCAACTAACGATATTGCCCGCTTCATCGTTTTCGTATCAAATCCTACAACAATCATGTTCGATACGCCTGCTTGCTGTGCTCGTGCAATGACAGCTTCAACATCATCTTCAAATTGATCAGCGTTTAAATGAGTGTGTGTATCAAAGAGCATATAACTCTCCTTTCATTACCTGTTATAGATTATCAAATGAAATGAGTAAATACGAATTCAAGACGGTTTCATTTTGATTACATTTCGGTTACATTCAAAAAAGCCTGTCATATCAACGGTTTGCAATTTCTATTTTTTTCCTTTTTATTGTAGTTTTCCAATTTTTGTGTGGAAAATGCAAAAAAACAGCCATCTATGTTTGGCTGTTTTTGTTCCATTCATTTATTTTAACATTGTCCCACTTTCCAATTGAGGAACTTCAACGACTTGAAGCTTTCCATCTTGTTCACCAGCTAATATCATTCCTTCCGATTTTTCACCGCGTAATGTAACTGGCTTTAAATTCGTCACACAAACGACTTTTTTTCCAACGAGCTCTTCAGGTGTATAATATTTTGCAATGCCGGAGACGACTTGACGCTTTTCCCCTCCGACATTAAGCTGTAACTTAAGCAGTTTATCTGCTTTTTTCACTCGTTCTACCGCTAGTACTTCAGCAACTTTTAATTCGACTTTGTTAAAATCATCAATTGTAATCTCATCGGATTGCTCTTTTATCGCTTCATCTTTTTGCACTGATGTTCCTTGCATTTTCGACAAAATGTAATCTACTTCTTCTTTGACATCGAGCCGCGGGAAAATAGGATCACTTTTTTGTACGGTTGTTCCACTAACAGCTTTTCCAAAGTCAGTTAAACTTTCCCAAGATAATGCTTTCTTATCATCAAGACCGAGTTGAGTTGCGATTTTTTGCGGTGTTTCCGTCATAAATGGCTGCAAAAGCACTGCGATATGACGAAGAGACTCCGCTAAGTGAACCATAACTGAAGCAAGTTCTTCTTTTCGTTGTTCGTCTTTTACAAGCTTCCAAGGTTCTGTTTCATCAATATATTTATTCGTACGACTAACTAACTTCCATATCGATGATAAGGCTACAGAAAACTCCATTTTATCAAATGCGCTTTCAACATTCGCTCTCGTTTTGTTTGCTAAATCGGTTATACTTTTATCAAACGCTGTTACAGGTCCAACGTACGAAGGAATCGTTCCACCGAAATATTTGTCAATCATGGCGATAGTTCGATTTAACAAGTTGCCTAAATCATTCGCAAGATCATGATTTAAACGGTCAACGAAGCTTTCAGGTGTAAATACTCCATCCGATCCGAATGGGACTTCACGAAGCAAGTAATATCGAAGTGCATCAAGTCCATAACGATCGATTAATGTTACCGGATCGACGACATTTCCTTTTGACTTTGACATTTTTCCATCTTTCATAAGTAGCCAACCGTGTGCAAACACTTGCTTCGGTAATGGCAAATCGAGAGCCATTAACATAATTGGCCAATAAATTGTATGAAAGCGGACGATTTCTTTTCCGACTAAGTGAACGTTCGCCGGCCAGTAGTGCTCATACTTTTTTTCATCATCTGAACCCCAACCGAGCGCTGTAATATAATTCGTTAACGCATCAATCCAAACATACACGACATGCTTCGGATCATTCGGAACTGGAATGCCCCATTGAAATGACGTTCGTGAAACGGCAAGATCTTCTAAACCGGGCTTAATAAAGTTGTTAATCATTTCTTTTTTCCGTGATTCTGGCTGAATAAAATCAGGATTTTCTTCATAGTATTTTAGAAGTCGATCAGCATATTTACTCATTTTAAAAAAGTAAGATTCCTCTTTTACCTTTTCAACAGAGCGACCACAATCAGGACACATCCCATCATCATTCAGCTGTGTTTCCGTATAGAACGATTCACACGGTGTACAATACCAACCTTCATATTCCCCTAAATAGATGTCTCCTTGTTTGACGAGCTGGTTAAAAATTTTTTGCACGGCTTGCTTATGTCGGTCTTCCGTCGTACGAATAAAATCATCATATGAAATATCAAGTTTCTCCCAAAGCTTTTTAATATGCGTAACGATTTCATCAACATATTCTTTCGGAGAAACACCTTCCTCTTCGGCTTTTTGTTGAATTTTTTGCCCGTGTTCATCAGTCCCTGTTAAATACATGACATCAAAACCTTTTAATCGCTTATATCTCGCTAATGCGTCACCAGCAACAGTTGTGTATGCATGTCCAATATGCAGTTTTCCACTTGGATAATAAATTGGGGTTGTAATATAAAACGTTTTTTCACTTTGCATATTGCTAGTCCTCCTTAAAATTTATAGACCGATTGAAAAAGCCCCCGCCCTTATGGACGAGAGCCGAAAAATTGTTTCAGCTATCGTTACATGTTACAGTATATACATCTTGTCAGATGATGAACATGTACGATTTCAACAAATACACTCAATACATTTCAGGGCATACTTCCCAACTATTTTTATATACACTCTTCACAAAAATATACCGAAAAAACCTTGACGATGTCAAGCAATCACACAAGTGAGACTTACATCAATATTGAGGTTTTTACAGATCGTCTGTGAGATGATCAAGTTTTAACCCTTCTTCTTAACGTTATTACATGAAAGTAAACGGGTTGGAAAAAATAGTCTAAAAGAAATACATTTTTTCCGTAAATTTGTAATTGACTGTTTTGGAAACTACTGGTACTATTGGAAAAGACAGAAATATGTCGAATCACGACAAACGGAGGGGTTAGCTTGAAGTCAACAGGTATTGTACGAAAAGTAGACGAGCTAGGTCGTGTCGTAATTCCGATTGAGTTACGCCGTACGCTTGGAATCGAAGAAAAGGATGCGTTAGAAATTTACGTCGAAGACGATTGCATCATTTTGAGAAAATTCAAATCTTCGATGACATGCCATGTAACTGGAGAAGTTTCGGATGATAACCTAGTTCTAGCTGACGGTAAACTTGTCTTGAGCAAAAATGTTGCTGAACAAATTATAAAAGAGCTTCAAACGTCATTTGAAAAAGTCTAAAGCAAAAAAGCCAGGTTTTCATCATACGTTTACGTTGATGAAAACCTGGCTTTTTTTATTATTACGAGCAACCGCACTTTAGGTTTTCAAAATGGATTTAACGAGAATGATATGTTTGATATACGTCACGTTTCGACATTCCTCTGTCTTGTGCAACTCGTTTAACCGCTTCTTTCACAAAGCAATTCTTTCTCTCAATATAATGTTCCACATGCTCTATCACAGTTAATCTGTGCCACCATTCAACACATTCGGCTACGATCTCATCTGAATTTCCTGCAACAACGATACAAAATTCTCCACGAATATCTCGTTCCATTGTCCATTCAATCAATTCATCTAGTGTACCTCGTACAAATTCTTCATATCGTTTCGTAAGCTCTCTCGCAAGAACCGCTTTTCGTTCACCAAACACTTTAAGGAGCGAGTGCAACGTTTCTTTCAATCGATGAGGGGCTTCATAAAAAATGAGCGGAGCTCGAATTGCGATGAGACTCTCCAATTCCCTTTGTTTTTCTTTTTTCGTTCGCGGCAAAAAACCGTAAAAATAAAAATGTTTTTCAAACAATCCTGAAGCAATTAAAGCAGTTATAGCTGCATTTGCCCCAGGAAGTGGGACAACATCTATTTGTTCTTGGATGCACATTGCGACTAAGTCACTTCCTGGATCAGAAATTGCTGGTGTCCCTGCATCTGACACGAGTGCGATCGTTTTTCCGTTATGAAGCTGTTCAATAAGACGAATTCCTTGTTTTTCTTTATTATGCTCATGATAACTAACGAGTGGTGTCGAAATCTTAAAGTGACGACACAATTTTAAGGTCACCCGTGTGTCCTCTGCAGCAATCAGATCCACTTGCCGTAACGTCTCTACTGAACGAAACGTCATATCATTTAAGTTTCCAATCGGTGTCGGCACAAGGTAGAGACAACTAGCTTCCTTATTCATACATTTTTCCCTTCTTCTATCAATTGTAGCTTACACGCTCGATCCATTGATTTAATCCGATGCTCCGCTTTTAAGGCATCACTTTTCGAAAGGCACGTCTCAGTATAGACAACCGTAAATGGACCTCTCCCTCGTGTATATTTCGCACCTTTACCAGAACGATGTGCTTCCAAGCGTTTTTCTAAATCGTTTGTCATTCCCGTATACAAACTTCCGTCCCCACACTGTAACATATAGACAATATAATTACCGTTCATATAATATCGCCTTCATTTCATCTGTATATTCATTGTTATCTTTGTAAACGACAAGCGGAGACAATACGTTAACATCCGATTTTCCACCTTTAGTTCCTTCAATAAGAACGATATTCGCATCCAAACCACGCTTAGGATAAACAAACTGAATTCGCTTCGGTTCAAGTTTATATTTCTTCATAAGTTCAATTATTTCAACGAGCCGTTTTGGACGATGAACGAACGCTCCTTTTCCTCCTTGCTTTAACAGTTTGCTCATCGTTCGCACCGTATCTTCTAACGTGCAATAAATTTCATGTCTCGCACCGGCAATCAGATCATTTTGTTTTACATCTTTCTCATTCGATACTTTAAAATACGGAGGGTTACACGTGACCACGTCGTACGATCCATTTAAAAACGCTGGTGAAAGCCGATTAATATCTTGACAGATGACATCAATTTTATCCTCCAATTGATTCAATCGAATGCTTCGTTCCGCCATATCGCACAGTTTTTCTTGAATTTCAATTGCTGTAATTTGACCTTTTGTTCGTTCACTAAGTAACAACGGAATAACACCATTTCCTGAACAAAGATCGACCAACTTACCTTTCCGAATCGGAACATGTACGAACTTAGCTAACAGGACCGCATCAAGCGAAAACGAAAACATCTCGTTTGCTTGAATAATTTTCAAATCTTTTTTCCCAATATAATCCAACCGTTCATTTACAAAGAGTTCCATCCGTTTCTCTCCTGTCGGTTCCTTAAAAATATCTAGAGCCACTTGCTTCAATTTTTACAATAATAAAACGATCTTCCCATACATAAAATAGGAAAGATCGTTTTATTTTATATTTAAAAAAGAGAGGCAAAATAAACAGTCACCTTCTGTGCGGATGCTTCCATAATGAACGTTGCAAATATGGAACCCTTCTTGATACAATCTCGCTAAATTATCATATCCTTCGCCAACTTCAATCCCAATTTGCTCTTTATCTTCACGTCCACTTTCCGAAGCATTCGCGGTATCTAACTCATGAAGTCGCTCTCTTAAATGGTGGTTTTCAATTTCAAGGCGGTGATTTTCTTCAAGCAGTAATGCAAACTGTTCTTTCAACTCACCAAGCTGTTCATACAAGTCACCAATTTGCTCCTCCATAGAATGAACTTGCGTGAAGATTTCCTTTTTCCCCATCGGTTATCCACCTCTTTTACTGCCAATCGACGTGTAGGCACGTCATACGATCTCACCTATTGGATTCCGCCATCTGTCAACAGTTCATCTAACGTATATTCTGTTACACGTTCTGGTTCAAATAGCTCAACTTGAATCAAACGTTCTAGCATATTTAAACCGATTACTTTCCCTTCCCCATTCGGAGTTCGTATCACATTTCCAATATCGGGAAGCTCATGTTTAGCTTCTTCATATAAATCATTTTCATATTTTAAACAACACATAAGGCGACCACATAAGCCCGAAATTTTTGTCGGATTTAATGATAAATTTTGATCTTTTGCCATCTTAATCGAAACTGGTTCAAAATCACCTAAAAAAGTCGAGCAACAAAGCATGCGACCACACGGTCCAATCCCACCAAGCATTTTCGCTTCATCACGAACTCCAATTTGACGAAGTTCTATTCTCGTACGAAAAATTGCAGCTAAGTCTTTGACAAGCTCTCGAAAATCAACTCTTCCATCAGCCGTAAAATAAAAGATGATTTTATTTCGATCAAATGTATATTCAACATCAATAAGCTTCATCGGCAAATTATGCTCAATTATTTTATCTTCGCATAGCGTAAACGCTTCTCCAGCTTCGTGCCCGTTTCGCTCAACAATGTCGATATCCTCTGACGTCGCAACTCGAATGACTCGTTTTAATGGTAGAACGATGTCATTTTCATTCACTTTTCGCTTCTCAATTACGACTTTTCCTATTTCTATTCCACGAGCGGTTTCAACGATGACATGATCGTTTTTTTCAATATTTAAGCCCGCCGGATCAAAATAATAGATTTTGCCGGCTGTTTTAAAGCGAACTCCAACAATTTCATACAGTACCATTTTATCCCTCCTGTAGCTTCAGAACCGCATGTTCGATCACAAGTTGAGGGTTTACGTTGGCATTTAAATGTTTCTTTGCTTCCAACACGATTTCCATCTGTCTAGCTACTTGTTGCACCGTATAACGAAGCTGATAACGCCCTAATAGCTCTCTTTCTTGTGCGAAGATCACTTGCTCATCTTTCTTTAAATGTAACGATATAACATCTCGGAACCATAATAAAAATAAATCAAGTCCTAATTCCATCTGTTCCCGATCTTTAAAAAGTGGACTCCATTTTTCATGGATTGTTAAAAAGACTTGAGATGGTCTATCCAAGACCTCTTCCATCAATTGTATCACTAACTTTCGGGCTTGTGCAAACAACTCATCTTCTGCCATTTCATATGCTGTTTCATAGTCATCTGTTAACGCAGACGCTAGTTTAGCTAATGATTTAGAAACAGCATTTTCTTCAAGTTTATGCGTTAACTCAGATGATAGAAGTGGCTTAAACGAAACCGTTTGACAACGAGACACTATTGTTGGTAGCATTTGCTGCAATTGCTCTGTAATCAGGATCACAGTTTCCTGTTCAGCCGGCTCTTCAATAAATTTAAGCAAACGATTTGCAGCGACTTGTGTCATGCGATTCGCATGTTCAATCACAAACAATCGTCGCTTTGACTCAGATCCACGATAGGAAAACTCTTTTAACAGCTGCTCAATTTGTTCGATTGTAATTGATTTTCCGCTTTCAGGCGAGAAGATACGTACATCAGGATGATTGTTAGAATCAATTCTACGACAATCACGGCATTCGTGACACGGTTCTGCTCCGTCTAATTGTGAACAAAACAACGTTTTTGCAAGCGTCTTTGCTACTGCTACCTTACCTGTCCCTTTACTGCCCTCGAAAATATAAGCATGAGATAGTCTGTCCTTTTTCAAACTATTTACAAGTAATGTCACCGCATACGATTGCTTTTTCTTTAGATCAGTCCAACTTATCTTCATTTGACACCACAAACTTTCCATCTCGACACATTATGTATAAAGATTAATTAGCAAACCCTCGATTTCCCCAATTTTCCCAAGGATATCAAGAGAGTCTTTCCCCTCTTCTAGCACCATTTCAGTTAATGCTAAAAGCTCTTCATCAACTTTTTTTACGAGGGTATGTGATTCCATTCTACCTGAATGGTTCCATCCTCCAGTATGTTTAAGCTCCATACCGAAGTCGACCGCTTCTTTCACAAAACGCTCGATTAGTCGTTTATACTGTTGCAACTCCTTCGCTGTTCGGGAACGAACGAGTCGTTCCCCTTGACTCTGTATTTCTGTAAGTAGCGCATGAAGTCGTTCTTTATGAAGTTGATGACCTTCTTTAACGAGAAACGTTTGAAATGGTTGTCTTTCGTTTAATACTTGTCGTTTTTCTACTTTTCTTTTATCTACAATTGGTCGTATATTTTGACTAATTTTCATCGTTCGTTACTCCTTTTATTCGTATTCAAAAGGGACAGAATTAGGCACGTGCAAAGCGAAGCACGGGACTACACAGAATGTGCTGACTTCTGCGTTGTTCACAGAACGTGCTCGATTTTAACAGAAGCTCATTAAAGTAACGCAAAAGAGGTACATAGCAAATTTCTGTGTTTTTTGAACATCTTATTTAAAACTGATGAAATGCTTCAACTGGCAATACAAACACGGTTGCACCGCCCACTTCAACTTCAACCGGATACGGAGAATACGCATCTGCACTTCCACCGAGAGGTGACATCGGTGCAACGAGTTGTTCACGTGCCTTGCAATTTTCTCGAATAATCTCTAGCAACTCTTCTAACTGATCATCATCAGTACCAATTAAAAATGTTGTATTTCCTTCTCGTAAAAAACCGCCAGTTGAAGCAAGTTTCGTCGCTCGAAAATTCGCTTTAATTAACGCTTGTGACAAGCGATTGCTATCTTTATCTTGAATGACAGCCATTACAAGCTTCACAGCAACTCCCTCCTTCACTCATTCGCTATGAAATACGGCTTGAAAATCTCTTATAATCGTATCGAAAATTTGGTCAACTGACTGGTGACCATCAATAAGGCACACGCGATCGCGATGTCGTTCGTAAAGTTGTAAAAATCCTTTGCGGACCTTTTCATGATACTGTATGTTTTTTTGTTCAATTCGGTCAAGTGCTTCATGTCCATTTCTTTGAAGAAGCCGTTTTCGCGCAAATTGTGGCGATATGTCGATGAAATAACTTCGATCTGGTTCAAGTCCTCCAGTGGCAAACTTATTAATCATCGTTATTTTTTTAAGATCAATCCCGAGACCGTAGCCTTGATATGCAACCGAAGCATCAACGAAGCGATCACAAAGAACAATCAAACCTTCATTCAAGGCAGGAATAATTTTTTCCTTCACATGCTGGGCACGGGATGCAGCGTATAAAAGCACTTCCGTTTCATTGATCATTTCTGTATGCTCAGGATGCAAAATAAGTGTTCGAATCGCATCGCTAATTCGGGTTCCCCCAGGTTCTCTCGTTAATAAATATGGATGATTTTTCGATTTTAAATAAGCCGCTAATTTTTCAATCTGTGTCGTTTTTCCAGCACCATCTGGTCCTTCAAATGTAATAAATTGACCTCGCGAGTATTGCAAAACTATTCTCCTCTATCATCAAAAATTAGTAGTTGCTTTTCATTTAGCTTAGATCCGCCTTGAATACGTGCCCCTTTTGCTAGTAGTCGATCCAGCATTTCAATATCTTTTCGTAAGATTACTTCACCTTTCATAATAAGCGGGATTCCCGGTGGATACGGAATAATCGGTTCGGCAGCTACTTTTCGTTCAGCTTCATGAAGCGGTATATACTTTTTCTGAGCCTTCGCCATTTCTTTATATGAAAGAGAAAGTGAACGATAGCTCCTTTCAAACTCAAACATATTTTTTACACTTACATTTTTTTTATCTTGCTCAATTGGATCCTTAGTTAATGCCTTCGTCATTTTCAAAACTGTATGCTCACCATTCATAACCGGCGCTAGTGGCATAACAAGAAGGACATTAACTTCATCAGCAAGCTCTGGAAAAATAGCATGTCGCTCAAGCAGTTTTTGTAGTTCAAAGCCACTTTTCCCACGCTTACTTTGCACAATTACTTTTAATGGGTCTTGTTTATATTTCGACGATTGTTCAGTGACTAATCGAATGCTATCAATGTCCTCCAGTGACAGGCGAAATTGTTCAATCGACTCGTTCATCACCTGTAAATCGCTTTCTCGTAACTGTGCAATGTAAAATCTAGCAACATCAAGTGAAGCCATAATCGGATAAGAAGGACTGCTCGATTGAAGCATCGCTAAATAATTTTTTAGTTTTTCACGATACGGATAACCTTCGTTTACGTGAATAAACGATCCCATTGTCATCGCTGGCAATGTTTTATGTGCCGACTGCACTACAACGTCAGCTCCGACTGAAACAGCTGAGTTTGGAAACGGTTCACCAATTCCAAAATGCGCCCCATGTGCTTCATCAACAAGAACGACCATCCCTCGTTCATGAGCAAATTCAATCGTCGCTTGCAAGTCCATCGTCATCCCATAATAGTTCGGGTTCGTCACGATTAGTACTTTCGCTTCTGGGTAGGCAGCATATGCTTCTTTCACGATGTCGAGTGATACCCCAACCGCGACATTCGTACTTTCATCCACGATAGGTGTCAAAAACACAGGTTTTACATTCGCCATTTCCAAGCCATTCATAATCGATTTATGACTATTTCGCTGTACGAGAACAAATTCCTGCTCCACACAAGTCGCTAAAATCATCGCCAAGTTCCCCGCCGTCGTCCCTCCAACAAGAAAATAACTTTCTTTGCTTCCGTACAATTGCGACAGTAATTGTTGAGCTTGAAAAATTGCACCTTCAGGTTCATGCAAATCATCAAGTCCATCTATTTCTGTTGCATCAATTGATAGAATCGTTTCATACAATGGTCTTGCTTTTTCTGGAAAGATTTTCCCGTTTTTATGACCAGGAACGTGAAAAGAAAGCGGGTTCATTCGCTTCCATTTTAGTAGCGCGTCAAAGAGAGGCATCTTGCTTTGAACCATCGTTCGTCCCTTTCATGCATGATTGTAACTTTCATTTTATCACATTCTTTTACGTTTTTATGCTTTTTTATAAAACAGAAAACAGGCCTTAGACCTGTTTTCAATCCTCGTATATTTAGTTTAAAAACTTTATGAATGGCGGGGCAAAACAGCTTTTAATTTTTCAAGCCGATTTAAATAAAACAAATATTTCGCATCATTCGTATCTGTTGCAACAACACTTTTTTCACATTCTTCACACATAAACTGACTACCGATAGTTATACCGTAGGTTTTCTCTGCTTCACAAATAAAGCAAATTTTCTCCTGTTTTTTATGATAAGCCAATCGTGCCATACGTCACCTCCGATACAATGATCGTCTATCACATATTTTTGGCTCCATTGTTCCCAAAAAAGTAAAATTATATACGTATTCTAATTTTATGTAGACGATTGGCTCATTGTGTCTGTCTTATTCATTTTATTTATAAAATAATTTGGTCAATTGCAACAAGTGCAGCAAGTCCAGGTATACCGAGAAATCCAGACACCGAGACCGTGACAAGATTAATCGGGATATGTACATGAAATTGCCCACCAATTACATTTAAAAAAAACAGCAACAACGCACCAATCATTAGTTTAATAAATCCTTGTCCAATAAACCTTAACGGCTTCATCGGTGCACCGAACAGAAGTAAAAACACAATTAGACAAGCAACAATTGAGATGACTACGATCGAATCCAATCAATGGCCTCCTTCCACATATGAGCTTGTACCTTTATGTATATGAATGAACGAAAAAAAAAGAAGCCCTTTATGGCTTCGATGAAAGTTTTCGTGTTTTTGCTACCTTTAACAAAAATAAGTATTTTGCTTTAGTCAATTTTAATTCGTAAACTAATTCATAGGAAGGCTCAATGCTTTTATCAATCAATGCTCTTCTCATGAGCCACTCCTGTTTTACATTTTCTAACGTTTTTAATAGCTCTTCATCAATCATTTGACGAGAGCTTCTTTTTCTAAAAAGCATCGTTTGCGTCCGCCTTCCTCAAGTTTCGTTCATTCTTCCTTACAGCTCCCGACGCCCTTCAAGTGCTTTAGATAATGTAACTTCATCAGCATATTCTAGATCGCCACCAACCGGCAGTCCGTGAGCAATGCGTGTCGTTTTAATTCCGACTGGTTTAACAAGTCGCGCAATATACATCGCTGTTGCTTCACCTTCAATATTCGGATCCGTTGCTAAAATTAACTCTTTTACCTGTTCATCTGTAAGCCGATTTAAAAGCTCAGCAACTTTAATATCTTCAGGCCCAATTCCATCCACTGGTGAAATAGCACCGTGCAATACGTGATAAAGCCCTCGATACTCTCGCATTTTTTCCATGGCATTCACATCTTTTGCATCTTGAACAACGCAAATAACAGAACGATCTCGACTCGAATCGTCACAAATGTAACACGGATCACGATCAGTTATATTTTGACAAACAGAGCAATGTGTTAATTCTCGTTTTGCGTTCACTAGTGCTTTCCCGAACTCAAACACGTCATCGTCTTTCATTTTTAAAACGAAAAATGCTAGCCGCACAGCCGTCTTTGGTCCGATACCTGGCAATTTCATAAAGCTGTCTATCAATTTTGCTATCGGTTCAGGGTACCGCACGTTCAACTCTCCTAATCAATGTAAGGGGTGCTCAAAAAAGTCCAGAGGTTCACACAATATAAGTAAGATCGCCGTCATAGTAGGGACGTGAAGCTTTGAAGTCACATACTTTATTTACTGTCAGTCCATTTGTATAAGTCATCGACTATAACCTCATAGCTACTTCCTCGTGCAAGACCATTCATCCATAACTACTTCTTTGCAATTTTGTAAAGTGTAATTGCAGTCCCTAGACGTTATATATATTTAGTCGACCTCCGTTCTTTATACCCTCCTTTTTAAACACGTACTATCTTTTAGAATAAACCTGGAATGTTCATTCCTTGCGTAAATTTCCCCATATTTTTATTGACGAGCTCATCGACTTGCTTCAATGCTTCATTCATTGCTGCAAGCACTAAATCTTGTAGCATATCAATATCATCAGGGTCAACAACTTCTTCTTTAATTTGCACATCAAGCACTTCTTTATGACCGTTCATCACAACAGTGACCATTCCGCCACCCGCTGTTCCTTCGACCGACTTCTCTTTCAATTCCTCTTGGGCTTTCATCATTTCTTTTTGCATTTTTTGCATTTGTTTCATCATACCGCCCATATTGCCCATATTTCCCATTCGTCTCATCAAAAATGCCTCCCATATTATTTAAATTCGATTACTTCTTCTCCAAACAGACGTTTCGCCTCAGCAATTAACGGATCTTCCTCTTTTTCATTCGGCTTCTTGCTTGTTTCTTCCTGCTGACTTTGAATAAAAGCTTGCTTCACTTTCTCCCAATCGTCATCGACGATCGTAAGCATGTGTAACGGTTTTTTACAAACGCTTTGTACCGCTTGTTCCACTGGTATACGAATTTGCTCTTTACTTGCCATTTGACTGTGCATCTCATACGGGAATGCTAATAAAAATCTATCATCTGAACATGCAACAGGACGACTATCTTTCAGCCAAGCATGAGCAGAAATTTTCTCCTTGCGAATTGTTTCCATCACCGTTCCCCACCGCTTTTGAAGCTGACTCAGCTTCTGCTTAGATGCTGATTGAAGCATCTTTTCAACATGAACCAACGACTGTTGTTTCGTACGACTCGTTTGCCGTGAGACTCGTTCTCGTTTAGGAGTCAGCGATGATTTTTCCGAACTTATAACTCCTTCTTTTTTCAAATGTACAACTTCAGATTCCAGTTCATTCACTTTCTTTTGAAGTTGTTCAAGTAGTTGATCGTTCATTTCACGATGATGGCATATTTTTACGAAGGCGACTTCCAAAAAGATCCGCTTATTCGTCGTCCACTTCATATTTTGCTGGCTATCATTTAACATTTCAATCACAGAATAAAGCCACGGTTTTGATGCCTTTTCTGCTAATGATTGAAACTGCTTATCACGCCTTGCTCGTTCTTGAATATCTTCTAAAGTAGGAGCAGTCTGATACAAAAGGATGTCACGCAAATAAAAAATTAAATCTTCTAAAAAACGAATCGGATCTTTACCATGATCTATCACTTCGTTAACCATCTGTAACGCTTCTTCAACATGTTGATTTAAAAATGCTGTCACAGTTCGTGATAAAAATGTGTCAGATACCGTATCTGTTACAGCTAAAACATCTTCAATCGTAATGTTGCTTTCACTGAAAGAAATCACTTGATCAAGGATACTTAACGCATCGCGCATCCCACCTTCGGCTGCACGTGCTACGAGCGATAATGCGTGCGGATCCGCTTCAATACCTTCACTCTCCGTAATCATTTTCATCCGCTCAACCATCGCTTGGTTCGAAATTTGTTTGAAATCGAAACGTTGACAGCGAGAAATGATCGTTGCTGGCAACTTATGCGGTTCTGTCGTAGCTAATATAAACATGACATGTCGTGGCGGTTCTTCAAGCGTTTTCAACAACGCATTAAACGCTTCCGTCGAAAGCATATGCACCTCATCAATGATATACACTTTCGTTATCGCTTGAGAAGGCGCATACTTTACTTTATCGCGAAGATCACGAATGTTATCAATACCACGGTGTGAGGCAGCGTCAATTTCGATTACATCAGGATTTGAACCGTCTGTTATACTCATGCAAACCGTACATTCATTGCACGGTTCTTTTACAGGTGCACTTTCACAGTTGATCGCTTTTGCAATAATTCTCGCAACTGTCGTTTTCCCCGTTCCACGTGGTCCAGTAAAAAGGTAGGCATGGGAAAGTTTCTCAAAAACGATCGCATTTTGCAATGTTTTCGTTACATGGTGCTGTCCAATTAAATCGTCAAAACGATTTGGTCGCCATACTCGATAAAGCGCTTGGTAACCCATTGCCATCCCCCTTACGAATTCCATCTTATTATACTTGTTTCCCTTTGTTTTTTCAAAATGAAAACTCACTCTGTAAAGAGTGAGTGAATGTTTATATTTTAAGCTGTCGCGCACCTTCCGTCGATAAATCCAGACTAAGCGTTACTCAAGCAGTTTGCTCGATTTAGGCAACCCCACGGCACACGAAAGGGCCCACTTACTGCTGCTTCCTTCCGGACCTGACAGGGTTCATGAGTTTCCGTTGCGTAGGACCCAAATGTCAACACCACTTACTTAAGTCAGACCTCAACCTGGCTAAACCTCTAGAAGGAGTTCAGCCTCGCTATAGCGGATTGCGAGTACAGGGCACCGCTACCTCCCCGCCTAGCACGACAAGTTTGTTAACAACGTTATTATACTGTAGTTCATTCTGGCGGAGGCGAGAGGATTTGAACCCCCGCGACGCATACACGTCCTAACTGATTTCGAGTCAGTCCCCTTCAGCCGGACTTGGGTACGCCTCCATAGAGATAACGCCCGCACAACTGCTTCGCTTTTCTAGCGATTCAGCCGCAGCTTATAGTATACCAAAACCTAAAGACATGAACAAGTTTTTCTTATTTCCAAATTATGGGGTTTTTCTTACTCATATTTTTTGATTCACGTAACTTATGAAAAAAATGACGCAACAAATCACTACATTCTAGTTCTCGAACACCTGAAACAACTTCCGAACGGTGGTTAAATCGTTCTTCCATAAGTAAATTCATTAAACTTCCTGCACAGCCACCTTTTGGATCGCGAGCACCGAACACGACGCGGTCTACACGCGACATAACAATCGCCCCTGCACACATTACACATGGCTCTAGCGTGACGAACAACGTGCAATCTGTAAGTCGCCACGTGTTCAGCTTACGACACGCCTCATCAATGGCTAATAGCTCTGCATGGGCGACTGCACGTTGCGCAGTTTCACGTAAATTATGTGCTGTACTAATTACAACATCATCTTTTACAATGACAGCCCCTATTGGTACTTCACCTAATGCTTCTGCTTTTTTTGCTTGTTCAATCGCATAAGCCATCCAATATTCGTCACTTTTTTCGACCATGTCATAACACCCCAGGCTTCATCTATTATCCGTTAATTATATCCTTTTTCTCGAAAATTAGAAAGCAGTTCATCAGTTCAGCACAGCCGGTCATCACATGAAGCTTATACTCGTTTTCGCACAACAAAATTGTCTCGAACGAGCAACCAATTTTGCGGAAATTCTCTCCCTAACACCCAATAAAAAAATCCACGAATGCCTAGCTCTTTTACTAAATTAAACTTCGCCTGAATGCTCCGTGCATCCTCGAACCAAACGACATGCTGTCGCCCTTGTGAATCTGTATAATAAAAAAACGGTGCTTGTGAAGTTGTATCGTATTGAATGCTTACATTATGTTGAACAGCAAGCATAATCGCTTGTTGCGGACTGATTGAGCGAGCAAATGGTCCTCCTTCAACATATGGCAACGTCCAATCATAGCCATAAAGAGGTATGCCCATCATTATTTTATCCCTCGGTACGACAGAAATAGCGTAGTCCATCACTTTGCGCACTTCATTTAGCGGTGACACAGCCATCGGCGGTCCACCTGACCACCCCCATTCATACGTCATAAAAAAAATAAAATCGGCAATTTGACCATGAGCGGCGTAATCATGCCCTTCATAAAGAACACCTTGTTGTTCACCGCTTATTTTAGGTGCAAGTGCTGTAGATAGAAAAAAATTATATTCTTTTAACCGGTTGCGGGCTTTTTGTAAAAATCGATTATATGCTTCGCGATTTTGTCCTCCAACATATTCAATATCAAAATCAATTCCTAAATATCCTTTCTCTTGCATAATTTCAATTGCTTCATCAAGAATTTGATCTTGTAGCTCTTCATTATTCAAAAACTCCGTCGCAAGTTCATTCGTAAATGTCCCTTCTTCAAAATTCGAGATCACCATAAGTGGCGCAGTACGGTGTTCATAAGCCGCATTAATCAATGCTTGGTCATTTTCAACAGGTGTCAGAGTACCATCGAGATTAATCGCATATTGAAAAATATTTAAAAACGTTAAATGTTCCGCTGTCCGATTAACTGCTTGCACAGATTCATCTCCTGTTATAAGGGGGTCGATATATGCTGCAACATCGACAACAGGGCGATTTTGTTGCGGAATATAGAGACGAAAACCGACTGGTATCGCTTCTGGATTTGTGATTTGATTTAATTCAATAAGCTGATTCATCGACATTCCGTATTGTTGGCTAATCGAATAAATCGTTTCTCCAGGCTGAACCCAATGGTAGCTTCCCCAAATTGGAATGACAATCGTTTGCCCTTTGACGAGTTGATTCGGGTTCGGAATTTCATTTGATGTAATCAGATCATTTTCCGTCACCCCATACGTTTGGGCAATTTGAAATAACGTTTCTCCTTGCTGTACAACATGAATTTGCATTTGTCTTCCTCCCACACTTTACTTCATTTATTCGTATGTGTGAGGAAGACAAAAAGACACAAAAAAAGGATACAAATCATTTGATTCATATCCTTTTCTTTTTTATTGCATCCATTCATCAACAAGAGCACGATTTTCTTCAATCCATTGCTTGGCTGCTTCTAACGGGTCGCCTAATTCTAACCCAAGTGCCATTAACTCACCTAATGAATCATCATCCATCTTCCAGTTATTCATCCATTGCACTACTTCTGGATGGTCATCTTCAAACCCTACTCGTGTTGCAAAATAACTGTCATCACCCTCACCGTACACCAATTTTGGATCTTCTAAATACTTTAAATCATAATCGGAGAAAACCCAGTGAGGATTCCAAAGAGTGACAACGATCAGTTCTTCATTTTCATACGCTTTTTCAAGCTCACTTAACATTGCTGGTTCCGAGCTTTCAATCAATTCATACTCTAATCCATATTCTTCAATGGCCTCTTTCGTTAAGTGCATAACACTTGCTCCTGCATCAATTCCGACAATGCGGTCATCGAACGAGTCTGCATGATCGTTTAATTGTTCAAGGCTATCAATATCAACATAAGTTGGAACGGTTAAACCCATACCTACGTCTTCATACCAAATTTCTTTTAACTCAACTTTATCTTTATATTCATTATAATAAGGTTCATCCATAGTCGGTAACCATACTTGAGCAGCGATATCAAGATCACCTTGTGCAAGACCTGTCCAAACAGGTCCCTTTTCAAGTTGATGCAATTCTACTTCATAACCTTGTTCTTCTAAAAGCACTTTCCACATGTTCGTAACTGCAATATAGTCAGCCCAATTGTTAACACCTAATTTAATTGTTCCTTTGTTTTCTACTGTTTGATCTGATCCTTCTGCATTTCCTCCATCGTTGTCCTCATTTTCAGTGCCACAACTAATAAGTAACACAGCGGCAAACACCATAGTAAAAAATAATAATAAGCGTTTTTTCAAAATATATAACCTCCAAAAATGTCTGTAGGGTCTTAGTATAAATGAAAAAATAAATAATAACAAAAGTACATCTATTTGTTTATTCGAATTTAACGTTATTTATTGTAATGATAACTGTCCTAACACGACTTTTTAAATCATTACAGGATTTCTTAAGGAATAACTAATCTATGCCTATCAATAAGACATTTGACTTATCACTTGAGATGAGAAAGACAAAAATAGGGATACAAATCATCTGATTCATATCCCTTTCTTCTCTATTGCATCCATTCATCAACAAGATCACGATTTTCTTCAATCCACTGTTTTGCAGCTTCAACCGGATCATCGAGCTCCTGTCCAATTGCCATAAGCTCACCTAATGAATCATCATCCATTTTCCAATTGTTTAACCATTTTACAACTTCTGGATATTCATCTTCAAATCCTTTTCGCGTCATAAAATAAATGTCGTCGGCTTCACCATACACTTTTTTCGGATCTTCTAAATATTTTAAATCATATTCTGAAAAGACCCAATGCGGATTCCAGAGCGTCACAACAATCGGTTCTTCATTTTCATACGCATTTTGAAGCTCACTTAACATCGCGGTCTCCGAGCTTTCAATCAGTTCATAATCTAATCCATATTCTTCAATCGCATCTCTCGTTAAACCCATTAAGCTTGCTCCAGCGTCAATTCCAACGATTTTACTGTCAAATTTACTCTTATTATCGTTTAATTCTTCTAGGCTATTTATATCCATATAGCTCGGAACAGCTAAACCTAATCCTGTTTCCTCATACCAAATTTCTTTTAGTTCCACGTCATCTTTATATTCCTCGTAAAGAGGTTCGTCCGTAATCGGTAACCAAACTTCAGGCGCAATATCAAGATCACCTTGTGCAATGCCTGTCCAAACTGGGGATTTCTCAAGCGTATTCAATTCTATTTCATAGCCTTCTTCTTCGAGTAGCACTTTCCACATGTTCGATACCGCAACATTTTCAGCCCAATTGTTAATGCCAAATCTAAGCTTTCCTTTGTTATCTGTGGCTTGTTTTGTATTTTTATTATTTTCTGCATTGCCACCGGCGCAACTCACTAGCAAGATAACAACGAACAACATCGTAACGATGAGTAATAACCGTTTTTTCAAATCGTTTCTACCTCCTAATCGAAATAATCTAGTTTCTCAGTATAAACGAAATATCGATTTTTAACAAAAATCTCTTAACCAATCTATAGATTATATTTTTTTCACTATGCCCATCCCTTTATCGCTTTAAGCCATATGATAAATAAAAAATAAAGGAGGCATTCAAAAATGGAAATACCGATTTCTGGTTTTATGTATGATGATGGACATTCAGACGTCATGCATTCTCATCGTCTTTATATTACGGTGTGGGATGGAAAACCAATACATGTGCATGAATTTAAAGGAGTCACTTCTTTTGACGTAGGTCATGACCATCACTATGCGGGGACAACTGAACCAGCACCAAGCAGAGTTCCTCATACCCATCGTTATTTTACATCTACGTCTTTTAATGATGGACATAGACACGAAATTCGTGGGGTAACAGGACCTGCAATTCCTGTTGAAGGTGGCGGGCATTATCATAACTTTAGCGGGGTTACTACGGTAAATGGGAGAATCCCACACAAGCATCAATATCGAGGGCAAACCGGCTTTTAAAAAATACGACCCCGGCAGGAATCGAACCTGCGCACACGGCTTAGAAGGCCGACGCTCTATCCGCTGAGCTACGGGGCCACAATAAATGCAAGCCTTTATGGCTAAAACAAAAGCTTAGTTTCTCCATTACGATGAACTAAAAAAATAAAATTGCTACGAAAGTTATACTTTCTATAGTAAAATAAAAAATTCGTTACAATGTAACGAATCGGCAACTTTGTATATGGCGGAGGAGGAGGGATTCGAACCCCCGCGGGCCGCGAAGCCCCTGTCGGTTTTCAAGACCGATCCCTTCAGCCGGACTTGGGTACTCCTCCATATTTTTTGTATTGTGACACGAAAAATATATTACTAAAAAATTTCATCGTTGTCAACTTTTAAAATGAAAAGCTAGCCATGAAGAGTAAATTTATATCTCTTACTCTTTGATGATGGGAAAATCACTTATCCACAGTTGTTAATTTTTACCAGTTGGTCTCCCTCTTTTTTGAGTCGAAATGAACCGAATTTCTGTTTTTGACTTTTTAAATTGTGGATAACTCAAGTTTCCCTTTTTTTCTATCACATCCTTTGGTACAATAAAACCACTAGGTAAACCGAATTTGAATCGG
>NZ_JBEUEL010000017.1:0-58180 GCF_041725775.1 Pueribacillus sp. YX66
CAAAATAACAAAAAAGAACGCGGAAAGACTTGTTCAGGCGGGACGTAGTCGCTGGAAAATAGAAAACGAGGGCTTTAACCACCAGAAGAACCGGTGGCACGATATCGAACATGTTAATTGCCATGATTATACGGCAATGAAAAACCATTACCTACTGGTGCAAATTGCCGACATCCTGGTTCAGTTGTACCTTAACGGTGCCAAGATCCTAAAGGGTTTAAAAAAATCGGCAAAAGAAAAATCCTCGGATCTGTTAGAAGCGATTCGCAGACGCAAAATAACAGATGAGGATATCAACCAATTAGGAAAACCGATTCAAATTCGGTTTACCTAGTGGTTTTATTGTACCAAAGGATGTGATAGAAAAAAAGGGAAACTTGAGTTATCCACAACTTAAAAAGTCAAAAACAGAAATTTTGTTCGTTTCGACTCAAAAAATAGGAAGACAAACTGGTAAAAAACGACAACTGTGGATAAGTGATTTTTCCCATCATCAAAGAGGAAGAGATATAAATTTACTCTTCATGGCTGCTTCTGGGAAAAAACAATTGCGTCAAGGCTAAACATTTGCTATAATGCATTGATGTGAGTAATGAAGGTTACTCCTTGCTCTTCACTAAAGTGTTTAGTAAAGAGCCGTTTAGACCAGAAGGAGGTGGACGCAAAATGCGTAAATACGAAATCATGTACATCATTCGTCCGGATTTAGATGAAGAAGGACGAAAAGCGCTAATTGAACGTTTTAATACGGTTTTAACAGATCAGGGCGCTGAATTAGAAAAAGTAGACGAAATGGGCATGAGACGTCTTGCTTACGAAATTGATGATTATCGTGAAGGCTACTACGTCGTCATTGAAACGAACAGTGAGCCAAACGCCATTCAAGAATTTGATCGTCTAGCGAAAATTAGCGATGACATCATTCGTTTCATGGCGATTCGCCCTGGTGAATAAATGAGGGAGGGTTTCTGATGCTTAACCGCGTTGTTCTAGTTGGTCGATTAACACGGGATCCAGAGTTGCGCTATACACCAAACGGTGTTGCAGTTGCGAGTTTCTCACTCGCTGTCAATCGCACATTTACGAATCAGCATGGAGAACGAGAAGCTGATTTTATTAATATTGTTGTTTGGCGTCGCCAAGCTGAAAATGTAGCCAATTATTTAAAAAAAGGTAGTTTAGCGGGTGTGGATGGTCGTTTACAATCACGCTCGTATGAAAACAACCAAGGTCAACGTGTGTTTGTAACGGAAGTTGTTGCAGATAGTGTGCAATTTTTAGAGCCAAGAAGTGCATCTCAAAGCCGTGGACACGATGCATTTTCAGATTTTGGACAACAACAAGGTGGCGGCTTTCAGAACCCGAATGAACGACAAGCACCAATTCCAGATGAGAAAAAGGGTGGCTTCATGGACGACGATCCTTTTTCGAATGATGGACAAACGATCGACATCTCGGATGACGATTTACCGTTTTAGATTCACATTTTCTTAATAAGGAGGGTTTTATATGGCTCGTCAAGGACGTAGAGGACGTCGTCGGAAAGTATGTTATTTTACAGCGAATAAGATCACATACATCGACTATAAGGATGTTGAACTTTTAAAACGATTCGTTTCTGAACGCGGAAAAATTCTTCCGCGTCGTGTAACAGGAACAAGTGCGAAATATCAACGCCAGCTGACACGTGCCATTAAACGTGCACGCCAAATGGCTTTATTGCCTTATACTGCAGATTAATAAATTTGATTATCAATCACAACAGGAAACCCTGTTGTGATATTTTTTTGTCTTTTCAATGTAAAAACAACATTTTGTTCAGATATTGTTCAGCAAGATCATGTATTTTTAATTAGGTATATTAATGATTAGGAGAATTAATAATGAGTAGTTTAAGAAAACAGCAGACAGACCTTTTTTTAAAGTTGTCTAGTAGAAAGATCGATTCGTCGCAAAAGAAAAATGAAGGAAATCAGTTTAGAAAAAGTAGGGTTGAGAAAAATAGAAGAAAATTGGAAAAGAAAGAACTACAGGACTTTATGTTGCCTTTAATTCAGACTTTTTATCGTGAAGAATTAGTTAATATAAAAAAAGTATTTGAAAAAAATATTGATGAACAGCTAGTCTTAATCATAAATCAAAATGAAAGTTGGTTAACAGAAATAAAAAGTGCATTAGAGCAAAAAAATTGCGCCGTCATCACTTTATCTAATCTTAAGCATGCATTTGCAGCTTATTATATTCTAGAACCTGATTGTACCATAATTGGAGCAGAGAGCCATATTTATTTTGGAGCGTTTAAAATTATTGATGAACTAAAAAATAGATTTACGCCAATCATTATAATTGGCAGTGCTCATTCAAAACAGATGAAGAAAAGTAGTTACTTACTTGGTGCAGATGATTATATTTCAAAGCAAAATATTTCAGATGAACTTAATATTCGTGTTCAACGTCAATTGGCTCAAAAAAAAATAACAGATCAGTTTATATTTACGGATGAATTAACGAAAGTTTATAATCGGAAGTATTTAGCTAAGATTTATGAACAGTTAACCTTTAAGGTTTCACATAAACAGGGAACGTTAAGCATGGCACTTCTAGATCTTGATAATTATAAAAAAATTAATGATACGTACGGTCATCTCATAGGCGATAAAGTGTTGGTTATTCTTGTAAACGAATTAAAAAAAGGAATCGGTAATTTTGACATTGTCATTCGACTTGGTGGAGACGAGTTTCTTATTTTATTTCCAGATACTTCACCTGAGCAAGCAAAAATAAAAATGTCAAACGTATTAAAAAAATTTTCAACGATATCGTTTTTTAAAAACACTGAAACTTTTACATGTACTTTTTCATCTGGCATTCATGAGGTTCCAGCTGAAGATATTGATTTAGAACGTAATTTAGTTAAAGTTGATCAATTGTTGTATGAAGCGAAAAAAGAAAGAAATCAAGTGCTCACATTACAAACTACGGCAATGAGCTAAGGCTTGGGAATTTAGTTTTAGATATTGTTTAGAAAATGTTTAGAACACTATCGTATAGTCTATATAAGTATAGTTTATGGTAATAAGACCGAGTAAGAAACTAAATAAATAGTCACAATGTATAGGCCGTTCGTAAAGTAATTAAGCTTTTTTAGAACAGCTTTTTTTTGAAATAAAATTGAAAGAACGGAGGGATGTGAGTTGCGAGTTATTTTAATTGATGATGAGCCGCTTATTTTAGCTTATTTTGAAAAGTTATTGAAAAAAATTGGCGGTATCGACATCATTGGAACTTATATAAATCCTTATGAAGCACTCAAAATGATTCAGCAAGATGCTCCAGATATTATATTTCTTGACATTGAAATGCCTGAAACTAATGGACTTGAATTAGCAGAAACAATTCAGAGTAAGTGGTCTCACATCAAAATTGTTTTTGTTACAGCACATAGTGAATATGCTGTAAAAGCTTTTGACTTAAACGCAGTCGATTATCTTTTAAAACCTGTTCAACTGGATCGATTAAGTAAAACGATAGACCGTCTTAAAAAAGATCTTCGGAAATCGATATTCGAAATAACGAATTATGACAAAGTATGTTGTTTCCGTTCTCTACACTTTAAAAGAACTGAAGTGATTAATGTTCGTTGGAGGACTTTAAAAGCGAAAGAGTTATTTGCTTTTTTATTACAGTATCATGGAAAGCCTGTTTCAAAAAGTATGCTTCTCGATATGTTTTGGTCTAATACGGATTTGGAGAAAGGGATGGCGCATCTCTATACAACCATTTACCAAATTCGCAAGATGTTACGAGATATTAATTTTCATATTGAAATTACGAGTTTGGATAATAATTATGTACTTAATTTAAAAGGGGTTACGTTAGACATAAAGGAGTGGGAGCAAAAGATGGAGCTTTTGCCTCCTATTTCGAAAGATACTCTTTTACAACAAACTCAAACATTGGAATTATATCAAGGCAACTATCTAGAAGAAGAAGGTTATTTATGGGCTGAAAGTGAGCGAGAACGGTTAAGAAATCTTTGGCTTTCTCATGCAAAAAAAGTGACTGAGTTTTTAATATCAAATGAACAAATTACAGTAGCAATTTCCATTTGCCAACGGATGCAAGAACTATTTCCACATGTTGAGGCTCATTACTTTGTCTTGATGCAATTGTATGACAAATTAGGTGATTGGGCTTCAGTTGAATATCAATATAAAAGCCTTAAAAAAATGTGTGTTCAAGAATATGGAGTGAACCCAGACCCTAATATACAAGCGTGGTATGAAGAGCGAAAAAATATTTATTCTAACTAAGAAAATTTATGAGTGCTACAAGTAAAGTACAGAGTGAATAACTAATTTTTTATGAATAGGGGATATATATGTAATGCGTAAAAATCTAAGTTTGGTTTTTGTTTTTCTTTTATTCTTTCATACACTAACGAGCAGTGCTTTAGGAATTTCATCTGAAGCTATTGCTGAAGGATTAAGAGAAAGTATTTTTACAAATGTCTTAGTGATGGATAAGAATGATGTTGAAATTAAAAATATTAAAGAACATCAAGGTGAAAATGTAACGATTAACGCAACATGGTCGGTTGTGGATGTTTCCGTAGAAGCGGGGGATCAAGATTTACTTGAACTTCCTACTGAGCTTCTAATTGAAAATGAACAATCGGGAGTTCTAGCATCAGATGGTGTAGAAATAGGGATTTATAAAGCATCTGCAAATGGAACAATTTCTGTTACGTTTAACGAACAAGTAGAAAACCATCATGATGCGAGTGGAGAGATTAATATAGATGCAGTTGTGGCTAGTAATCCAGCTACAAAAGAGACAGGTGGTGAAGAAAACGAGGTCGAAGAAGTAGGAAAAGATGAAAAAGTTGATCTCGAAGGGCACACAAATATTCATACAGTTAAACAATCTAGTGCGAATGTAATAACAGAAAATATTATTACGGACGTGAAGTTATATCAACGATTTGAAGATGGAACAGATGATATCCTACTAACTCCAGGTGAAGAAATAGAACTGGAACGACCATATGATGCTTTTAAAGTAACAATAAAATATGATTTTGCACTACCAAATAATCACGATTATATGGCTGGTTCCACATACAAAATTAAAGTACCAGAACCTTTTAAGGTGCAAGCGAATACTGAGCCTATTCCATTAAGTACAGCTGATGGGACCGTGTTTGGAACCTTTATAAGCAACAACAATAATGAGATTTTGATTACTTTTAATTCAGAAATTGAAGGGAACTCAAAGATTTCTGGATTTATTCAACTAGAATCAGAGTTTGATAACCATTATAGTGACGGGGCTGCTAGGCAGAATATTACTTTTCCAATCTCGGAAGATGGAGAAGTTACTTATCCAGTGAAATTTATTCCGGAAGGATCATCCATTAGTAAAACAGCCGATGTTGATCAGCCATATAACACAAAAGAAATTACTTGGACGGTCGACTTTAACAAAGACTTGCAAAAGTTAACGAATGCTGTGTTAGATGATAATTTAACAGGAAAGCAAGACTATATTCCAGGTTCATTTGAATTTTATGAGCTTGAAATGAACATTGATGGCACGATTAAAAGTGAAAAACCTCTACCAGAGAATTATTTTGGTGAAAATCCAATTTTCCCACTAAACCTAGGAGATATCGATGAAGCTTACCGAGTCGTGTATAAAACAAAAGTTGCTGAAGGGGATAGTGGAACAACGTATAAAAATGACGTCGCTCTAAAATCATCTGAGCTAGCGGATAACTCTTTAAAGGCTCATGCTTCTGTAAACGTTAAACGAGGTCAACCTTTGGAAAAAATGAATGGACATTATGACAAAACAAATCAAACGGTAGAGTGGATCGTCAAGTATAACTACGATGAAAAATCGATCAATCAAGATAAAGCGGTTTTAACCGATGTACTTCAAGGGAACCATAAACTCTTACCTGATAGTTTTGAAGTTTATAAGATTGAGATTGATCAAACGACTGGTAACGAATTAAGTCGAACAAAAGTTGATCAAGAAGATGTAGATGGATACGTGATTACAGAAACTACCGATCCGAACGGTTTTGAGTTTCAATTTAAACAAAAGATACAAAGTGCGTATGAAATTCGTTACAAAACAACAGCGATAAACCGTCCAGGTGAAGGTGATACACCGAACAGTAATGTAATTACGAATACGATTTCAGATGAATTCGGTAATAGTAAATCAAAGTCAACGACAATCACGCAACAAATTTTCTTCAAGTCGCATAGTGGCATTAATTATGAAGATAAAAAGGTTAGTTGGAATATAAGCATTAACGAAGATAAACAAAAGATGGAAAACGTCGTATTTAATGACAAACTTCCAGAAGGCTTTACGATCGACGAAAATGGTATAAAAGTTACACATGGTGGAACTTTATTAACACGAGATGATTATAACCTTAGATATAATGAGGAAACAGGCGAGATAGAAATTGAGTTTCTAAACGAAATTGAAGATGTAGTTAAAATAAACTATACAACAATTTTTGATTACGATAGCATCATTACAGATCAAGGTGAAGATCGAAAACAAACTCATACAAACAAGGCGAATATAGTGTGGGAAGTCGAACATACGCCAGGTTCTAAAACGAAAGGGGAGCAAGAGGCAGAAACAACATTCACCCCCGATAATTATACTAATCAGAATGGTTTTAAAGACGGTTCCTACAACCCAGTTTCTAAGGAAATTAACTGGAGAATCGGTGTCAACTATAATAAGGAAACGTTGAATGATGTCGTTGTAGAAGATAGGATTCTAGGAAATCAAAACTTTGACATCAGTTCTGTAAAAGTGTTTGAGATGAAGTTAACGGGTGGACGAAATGGCATTCGTAAAGGTGATGAGTTAACTAAAAGTGAGTACACTGTTGAACCCATTTCTGACGGAAATAAAACAATTGGTTTCCGCTTGTTACTAGGCGACATTAAAGAACCATATCTCATTGAATATAAAACAGATTTAAACGGATTGCTCGTGGACGCTGCTTATGACAATACAGCAACGGTACAATCCGAAAACAAAAATGACTTTGACTTAACCGCAACAGTTACACCATATGAAGGCGGTAAATATACGAACAAACAAGGGAAGCAGAATAACGAAAACCCTCGGATTGTGAACTGGATAGTTGATATTAATCGCTCACAGTCTTATTTGGAAAATGTTGTAATTACAGATACGTTAAGTAAAAACCAAACATTACGTAAAGATTCTATTGTTTTATATGGTACAGAAGTGAGTACAAATCCCAATAAAATTACGAAAGATGAATCGAAGGTATTTGAGGAAGGTACCGATTATTCAATCACCTTTGAAGAAAATGAAGATGGAAGCGAAACATTTACGCTCACCTTCATTAACCCTATCGAAGAAGCGTATGTCCTCGAATATGATTCATACATTCTTTTCAAGGGTTCGGGTGATGAAGCGAATTTCAAGAATAGCTTTACATTGAACGGTGAAGGAACGGAATCAGTTTCATCTGGCGATCCATTCAGCCGAGAAATAGATATTAGTAGAATAGTTGGCGGAATTACTGGTGAGGTCGGTACATTAACCGTAACAAAAGTCGATGCTGATGCTCCTAATGAACCACTTGAAGGGGCCACGTTTGAATTATATGATGCCGCTGGAAACTTTATCCGAAGCGGCATAACAGATGAAAAAGGTAAAGTGACATTTAAAAATTTGCTTTACGATAAACAATATACACTCAAAGAAACAGAAGCTCCTAAAGGATATGTGGTCAGTATTAAAGATGGAGCCACATTTGAATTTAAAAAGAATGAGGAAGAATTACAGATTGAAAACCACAAGTTCATCGGAACCGTTGAGTTAACAAAAGTCGACGAAGATACAAAAGAAGCACTTAAAGGGGTTGTCTTTGAACTTCAAGATAAAGAAGGAAATACTCTTCAAGAAAATTTAACTACAGATGAGAATGGAAAAATTACGGTCGATGGGTTAAAACCGGGTCATTACTTCTTCAAAGAAGTTCAAGCTTTACATGGTTATGAGTCATTAACAGATAAAATTCCATTTACAATTGAAGCAGATCAAATCGAAGTTTTACAATTAGATCCAGTTGAGAACAACATCATTCATGGTTCCGTCCAACTAAAAAAAGTTGACAAAGACAATAACAATGAACCATTAGAAGACGCGGAATTTAAATTAGTCGATGCCGAGAATAATCTCGTTATGGAAAACTTAAAAACGAACATTGAAGGTATTGTAACGGTGAATGATTTACGTCCAGGAACGTATTATTTCATTGAAACAAAAGCACCGGAACATTATGAGCTTGATGAAACGCCAATTCAAGTCATTGTTGAAAAAGCACAAACTGAAATTGCAACGGTTCAATCTGAAAACGAACTGATTACCGGCTCTGTCGTACTTACGAAAAAAGGTGAAGATGACAAGTTACTTGAAGGTGTAGTGTTTGAACTCCAAGATGAAAACGGTGAGAAGGTTAGTGAACATACAACAGATGCAAATGGAAAGATTGTTGTTGAAAATTTAAAACCAGGCATTTATCAGTTTGTTGAAACGAAGTCGATCCCTGGATATGAGATTAATCCAACAGTAGAGAAGTTTGAGATTATCAAAAGTCAAGAAACTGCTGTAACGGTTGAATTTACAAATGACCTTACACCGGGAGCTGTTAAACTTACAAAGCTTGGAGAAGAGAATGAAGGACTTGCGGGTGCGGAATTCACACTTCTTGATGAAGAAGGTAACGAACTACAGACAAATTTAATGACAAATGATGAAGGAAAGTTAGCTGTAACAGATTTAAAACCAGGTAAATATAGTTTCGTTGAAACGAAAGCACCATTCGGACATGAATTGGATGCAACACCAGTTGAATTCGAAATTGAATTTAACCAACAATCACAAGTTGGCGTAACAAAAGTTAATGAACGCTCGACAAGTGGTGTTCAGTTAACGAAAAAAGGTGAAGATGGGAATTTACTTGAAGGTGTAACGTTCGAACTTCAAGATGAAGACGGAAACACTCTTCAAGAAGGATTAACAACAGATGAAAATGGATTACTCACAGTGGATAACTTGAAGCCAGGCCAGTATCAATTTGTTGAAACGGAAACAATTGCTGGTTACGAATTAAATGATGAACGAATCCCATTTGAAATTGAACTCGGGCAAACGACACGTTCAGAAGTTGAATTCGTAAACGAACTTACGACGGGTTCTGTTGAGTTAATAAAAGTTGGTGAACAAGATGAAACCCTAGCGGGTGCGGAATTCACACTTCTTGATGAAGAAGGTAACGAACTACAGACAAATTTAACAACAAATGATGAAGGAAAGTTAGCTGTAACAGATTTAAAACCAGGTAAATATAGTTTCGTTGAAACGAAAGCACCATTCGGACATGAATTGGATGCAACACCAGTTGAATTCGAAATTGAATTTAACCAACAATCACAAGTTGGCGTAACAAAAGTTAATGAACGCTCGACAAGTGGTGTTCAGTTAACGAAAAAAGGTGAAGATGGGAATTTACTTGAAGGTGTAACGTTCGAACTTCAAGATGAAGACGGAAACACACTTCAAGAAGGATTAACAACAGATGAAAATGGATTACTCATAGTGGATAACTTGAAGCCAGGCCATTATCAATTTGTTGAAACGGAAACAATTGCTGGTTACGAATTAAATGATGAACAAATCACATTTGAAGTTGAACTCGGGCAAACGACACGTACAAAAGTTGAGTTCGTAAATGAACTTATGACGGGTTCTGTTGAGTTAACAAAAATCGACGATGAAACAGGTGAAACGTTAGCAGATGCTGTATTTAAACTTCAAGATAGTGAAGGAAATCTATTACAAAAAGAGTTAACGACAGACAAAAACGGAAAGATTCGCGTGACCGACTTAAAGCCAGGTGACTACCAATTTGTGGAAACAAAAGCTCCGAAAGGTTATAAGCTAGGTAATGCACCAATTACATTTACGATTGAAAAGGGACAGACAAAAATAGAGAAAGTTGTTGTAGAAAACAAAAAAGAAGACACAGCCTCAACAGATGCAAATAAAACTGGCAAAAAACTGCCGAAAACAGCAACAATCATATTCAATTCGCTATTGTTAGGAGTAGTAATAGCAGTGGCAGGATTAACAGTTTTATATGTGAGAAGAAAACGAGCAATTAAATAAACAATTAAAAAGCTTTCACGCACTCATTTTCCAGTGTGTGAAAGCTTTTTTCTTCTAGTTTTGTTGTTACAAACTTTAGCTGTAGCCCAATGATTTAATTCATTCGTGACTAATTTTAAAGAACTATTTTGTACTTATTATTCAAAAGTTCGAGAGGTTTTTATTTTTGCCAAATTCCACACAGTGAAATTAACGGCTGTTCCATGCTCTGGCCTCGTATGAATGGTTAATCCTTTTCCATACAATCTCTTTAATCGTTCATTTGTATTAGCGATTCCAATTTTGCCTGTCGAATGTGCTTTCGTACTTAATAGTTTATCTGCTTCTGCTTGTTCCATGCCGACTCCGTTATCTTTAATAGATATGCGGACTTTATCATTATCATGTATGTTTGTAATTTGAATCAGAACATATCCTCCTGTTGCACGCTTTAACACGCCGTGGTGTACGGCATTTTCTACTAGCGTCTGGATTGATAAAGGAGGGACGTTTATATCGAGGTCATTATCGATATCCCATGTCACTTGCAATCGTTCACCAAAGCGTTCTTTTTCAATAAATAGATACGAACGAACAAGCGCAAGCTCTTCTTCTAAAGGAATGACCGTTTCTGTATTTCTTACGTCAAAACTTCTTCGCAAATAATTTCCAAAATGCTCTAAGAGTGCCGTCATTCGCTTTGTATCAATTTCACTTAAAGAAGCGATCGTATTCAGTGTATTAAATAGAAAATGCGGTCGAATTTGCGCTTGTAGCCATGCTGTTTCCATGCGTAGCTGCTCTTGGACAGATAATTTTAAATGAATAAGCGAGTTGACACGGGCTTTTAATTCTATCGCATCCACTGGTTTTGAAACGTAATCATTTGCTCCAGAAAGAAATCCAGTATAAATATCTTCCGCTTGATGCCTCGCTGTTAATAATAGAATAGGCAATTCAAACAAGGTATAGCGTTCACGAACTCGCTGTGTGAATTCATAACCAGACATATGTGGCATCATAATATCAGAAATAATTAAGTCATAGCCGTAAGAATCAATTAAATCTAGAGCTTCGTTCCCGCTTGTAGCAGTCATAATGCTATAGTCTGATTCGAGCATGTTTTTAATAATCTTCAAATTAATCGGATCATCGTCGACGACTAAAATGTTTGCTTTTTTATCGTCGTTATTAAATGTTGGTTCGCTATGAATTTCAAGTTCTTGATGGCTTTGCTGATTTAAAATAAGAAATGTTTCCTCTGCCTGTTTTGCGTTTTCTTTTATTTCAACGGCTAATGGGAGTGTAAAAGAGAAAGTGGAGCCGAAGCCACGTTTAGATTCGACCGAGATGGTCCCGCCATGTAATTCGACTAATTGTTTACAAACATGAAGACCTAATCCGATTCCTCCCCCGATGGATGTGATGCTAGCATCTTCTTGTTCATACGGCTGAAAGATTTTTTGTTGAACATCCTCATGAATACCAATCCCTGTATCTCGAACAGAGATTGTTGCAATTCCATTTTTTTGTCGTGCTTCTACAGTAATCGACCCTTTAGGTGTGTATTTAATTGCATTATGAATTAAATTAAATAAAATTTGAACGAGACGGTTTTCATCTGCATAGACATTTGGAAATGAATGAGGGATATTCATTTGAAATTGTAACTGTTTACGTTCTTTCATAAACTGCATCATATCAAAGACAATTGATGTAACGGTATGTAAATTGATGCTTTTACGATGCAGACGAAGATGTTTATTTTGTATATGCGTCAAATCGAGAATATCGTTTAATGTAAATCGCATATGTTGTGCAATCTGTATAAGTAAATATAAATTTTCTTTGTTTTTTTGTGTTAATGTTTCTTCGTATTCATTTAGCATCGTCTGACTAATATTGATGATGCCATGAAGTGGATTACGTAATTCATGCGCCGTATTCGTTAAAAATTCATCTTTTTTCTTTTCTGCTTCCTGAAGTGCTTTTGTCTGCTCTTTATTTATTTTTATCATTTGTATATGTCGGTTTAATAAAAGCAGGGCGATGGCAACAACATAAATAATAAAATCAAACGGATAGAAAGGAATATTAACTAAACCCCAATTAATAAGTCCGCCCCAAAACATGTTTGAAGTATATCCGGTTATGAAAAACAGGACATAGATACCCTCACCTTGGTTTTCTTGAATCACGTTAATTGTATTAGAAAATAAAAAATAAAAAGATAAAAGGTAAAGAATCATCATGCCAAAATTGAGAAACATAAAATAGTCGTATGGGATAATGAATAAAGCAAACGATAAAAAGCAATATACTAATACTTGTAGTTGGAAAAGCCGTGATTTGATTTGAAATAAGTATTTAATTGACGTTGTCAATGTAATTAATGTGCTAATAAATAAAAGGTTTAATAGTTTATGGTACCATTCCACGCTAATTGGCAAATGCAAAACGATATCATCGTCTATCAATACGACAAAACCTGCTATGACAAGCATAAGACTATAAAAGAACAGCTCTTTTTGGTTTTCTCTTTTATTCATGAAATAAAGGCTGAATGCATATAAACTATGCAATAAATAGATAATAAAAACAGTAGTTTGCAAAGTAAGGGATTGCTGACTTTTTTTCATAATCGCAGTTTGCGTGCCAAATTTTATTTCCCCAATAATTCCGCCCTCTGAAGCGAAATCATAGTTAGAGACGTGAATGATAAGTTCTACCTCTTGCTCTTTATCGTGAAAAAATTGTGTAGAAAAAGGTCCGCGTTTGCCTTTTGCCAAATAAGCCGATGTAGCTGGATTACCAAATGTAGATAAAAGTTTGCCGTTTGCATAAACTTTAGCTGCGGTGTTTATGTTTTCAATCCGTAGACCATAGATCGATTCGTTTTTTGGCAAGATAACTTTTAAACGATATGTTCCATACCCAATCGCGCTTTTCTTTTTGTTTTCACTAATTTCGTTTACCCAGTTGCCAGGCACGGAAATATATTGTACCTTCTGTCTCTGTTCATTTTTATCGATGGAGAGAGGTTCAATGAACTGATTTGGATAAAATTCCCACTCCCCGTTTAATGTGATTAGCTGTTTATTTGAAAACTTCCAATCTCGTACATCGATCAATCCTTTTTCGGCGTGAGGATGATCTGGTGTTTTATGATAAAGGAACCAACCAATGCGTAGTCCTGTTAAGCCTAAAAATAATATTGTGATAAGGAAAAATACTTTTTTCTTAGTTAGTGGTTTATTAGGTGGCATCGGCTTTTTTTATCCTCCAAAAGTGTGATTCTGCTTTAATTTCATTACAATGCCGAACACTATCACTGTATAGACGGGTATGATAGCTTTCTTTTGCTGAACTAAATGCTTTGTAAATCAAATCCAGATTTATGGTTCATTCATATGCTTGAGAGGTTCAAAGTAAAGTGTTAATTAACACGTTGTAATTCCCAACAAAGTATTCATTTCAATTTAGCAATAAGTGTACGGTGGTAAAAGTTCTCCCTTATATTTTAATTGTTTAGAATGTGTTTAGATCCATTATATATGATTGATAATATAGTACAAATCATTTATTTAAACTGAATTTTCAGACGAATATTGATTTTGTAAAGGTGAAAAACAGGACTTTCGAGATACTTTGAATCTTGAATATTTTCTCGTTGCTTGTTTTACGTGTATTGCTTTGCAGGGGACAATGAACACTCAAATTTATAAACAAAGCGATTCGTGTGTAACAAATGCAAATGCCGATAAGAAAGAAGAACGGTCCGGAAATGGAATAACATGAGTTCCTCGTGAGACATGCTTCTACTCAAGTGAACGTTTCCGCTTCTTTTTGAAAGGTTTATAGAATTTGGTACTATAGTACTGGGAGGATATAATGGTTTATTATAAAAATAAATAATTTAATAAGATTTTCTCTCTTTGAAAGTTGGTAAAAAATGAAAAGAACGATTTATTTTTTAGTGTTAATCATTTTTATAGTAAGCACGGTCTGGATCTTTCAAAATATTATCCGAAAAGAAGGTTTAGATGAGGGGAAACCTATCATTCTTCCTGTAGAGCGTTTTATTATTCAACATTTGCTCCATGACGATGGAACGATTCGGACAAATGTGGAACTTCAAGACGGAAGTGAGCTTGCTCTGTCTGAATCACTTGGGCTTTGGATGGAATATTTGGCTGAAAAAGAGGATAGTCTACGTTTTAAGGATGCGTATGACACTTTGATCAATAAGTTTTTGTTAAAAGAGGGGGTCATTGCATGGAAGATTGAAGTTGATGAAATAGCTAATACGAACGCATTAATCGATGATATGCGGATAATGAAAGCTTTGTTCCTAGAAGGAGAAAGAACCGGAAATAAAGATTATATAGAGACGGCAACTAAAATTGCAAAGTCAATTGTTATGTACAATCGACACGGTGAACACTTTGTCGATTTTTATGATACCGATCATCGTTATGCGAATGAAGAGATCACGTTATCTTACTTAGATATAGAAGGTTTTCGATATTTAAGTAAATACGAACTCATATCTGAGGAATCTATCAAAGTGCTGGAAAGGTTTATGATAGAGATTCCTTCAAATAATGGGTTTTTCCCTAAGTCCTACCGTGTCGTTACTCATACTTTTCAATTTGATGAAATGATTAATTTAATTGATCAAGTTTACACAGCGATCCACCTTGAAAAGGCTGGAGCTACTACAGACGATTTTTATGAATGGTTAAAAGAAGAGTTTTATAAAGAATATTTACTGTATGGTCGCTATGATCGTGAAACAAAAAAAAGGTCAGTCGAGTATGAATCCGCATCGGTCTATGCATTAACGATTTTATACAGTCTCGAGAAAAATGATACAAGATTTGCAAAAGATGTCTATGAGCGCATGCTTACGATGCAAGTTCATAATCAAGAATCTCAGTACTACGGTGGATACGTAACGAGCGAAAATGTAACTCATTCGTTTGACAACCTTTTTCCTCTAATAGCAGAAAGGAAATTGTTTGATGAACAAGTTGTTAACTAAACAAATACGATTAATTATACTTTTAGTCATTACATTGATTCTTTTTAGTCTTGCAGGCGTTTTTTTATTATTGAATGGCCAGGAAGGGATTATGTTATTTGTATTAACTAGTTTAGTTGGAATCGTTGGAATAGCAACCGGTTTAATTCCTGCTTTAGGCTTAACGCTCCTTTTATTTTTTATAATTGGAAGTACATTTTTTTGGTTAATGTTTCAATCATCATCGATTGAAAGCAGTGTATCATTATCACTTTTTTTTCTTTGGATGGTGCATCTTTTATTAGTAGCTCTCACAACAGGACGATTATATTTACAATTGAATGATTTGTATGAAGATAATGTAAGGCTGCGTGAGCAACTGAATTCAATGGTAGCCATTGATCCTGAAACGGGATTTGATAACAAGGAAAGAATGTTGTTTGAACTAGAGTCAGAGTTTAATCGTTCAAAGCGTTATGGACATATGTTTTCATTTTTGTTAATACGAGTTCGAAATTTTGATCAAATCCAAAAATTGTATGGTGCCTCAGAACTAAAGAGAATTTTGGCACATTTGTCTAGTGGGATTTATCGAAACGTCAGAAAAAGTGATCAAAAATTTCGCCCCGAAAAAGATTTGTTTGGTTTATTGTTAGTGCAAACATCGGAAGACGATGTTCAACGCGTGATTGATACGTTAGATAAAGAACTGACTGTTTTTCAGTTAGCAAGTAAAAAGTTTATTACATTACAGTTTGATTATGGTGTTGTTAGCTTTCGCGATGATCTTGATGATTATTTAAAAGTGTATGAATTGGCTAAAGAGCAGGTGACTTTTCATGTTTCGTAATCACCTTGCTTTGCTTCTAAGCGTTTTCTTATTTGTTTCTTTTGCACAGTACGCAGTTGCACAAACACAATTAGATGAATTCCAAAATGATGACATTTCTATTTTATTTCTTTACTCCAATTATCAAAATGAAATGAGTCCAGATGTAATAAAAATCGATATGCTACTTCGCCATTTTACAAGACATGTTCGAGTCGTATCTGCTCAAAATGCGGAATCGCATGATTTTGGATTAGCTACTCATGTTTTTTACTATGGGGAACATAAGCAAGAAATAAACGAATTCATTCTACAAGAATTAGATACTTTTACTGGCCCTGTCGTTGTCATTGGGGAAAACGGTGAGCAAATTCCTTCGTTTCATCACTTTAAACAATTAGGAGAAATCAATGTAAATGGAATTAGTCAAGCTGGCGACGAACATGATATGACATCTCTTCCATCCATGACTTTAATCAAACAAATAAAGGAAAATGATAAGCAAGATATTTTATTATATGGGCATAGAGGACAGGTGACATATCCTTTACTTGCACAGGAAGGTCATCGCTATTATTTTGCAGTAACCGCTATTGATAGCATCATTCAATCTTATTTTGCGGAAATATTACATGACATATTGCCTAACGATCATCCGCATGAACATTTAGCTTATCTTCGTTTGGAAGATATTCACCCGTTAACGGATCCGGATAAATTGTTAGAAGTTGGCGAGTATTTAAACGACCGAAACATACCGTATATTTTAGTCGTCATTCCTGTATATATAACACCTGGAACAGGCGAAAGGGTATACTTTTCGGACTCCCCTACACTTGTAAAAGTATTACAGCATTTACAAAATAATAGTGGGACGGTCATTGCTCATGGGTATACACATCAATATCGTGATAGTGAAACTGGGGAAGGTTTTGAATTTTGGGACGTGGAAAATAACCAATTTATCATTTCAAATGACCCGAGAGCATCGATTGAAAAAATCAAATCTCAAGATTCTTTTGCAAATGAACAAGACTATATGACTTACCTTAAGTCACTGAAGGAAAAAGAACGTGATTACATTGAACAGCGATTACGCCAGTCTATTCACGAACTTGTTAGCTATAGTCTTTATCCTTTGAGCTTTGAAGCACCGCATTATACGATGTCACAGCAAGGCTATTCAATTGTGGCTAATTACTTTTCTAATTTGCTTGGTGAAATTCAATTAAGTGATGAAGAATGGACGGTGATGGACTCTCCTCCGTATGTAACAACGGGTCAAAACTTGAATGGAATGACGCTTTACCCTGAGACGATCGGATATGTTGATCCATCATTGCCAAATCCTTTTCAAGAAACGGAAAAACGAGTAGATCAAGTATCGATTGTCAGAGATAGCGTCATTGGTGGATTTTACCATCCTTATTTAGGAATTGAATATTTGCCTGAGTTTTTAGCAAAGTATGAAAAAATTTCGAATGTAACATGGTTAGATTTAAAAAAAACGAAGCAATGGGTGTTAACGGAAGATGTCCATATCCAATCTGATGGAACCGGCGAAATTTTTGTTGAAGATACTTTGTCTTCATTGTCCGGAGTAATAAACAAACAAGATTCAGCGTCATTGTTGGAAAAAATACTGTGGGGAGTAACCATTATCGTTTCTTTATTTGTTTTGCTGTTCTTTTTATTTTCTATTTATTTGCGAACGCGAGTAAGGAAGCGGTTGTTTAGGGAGCGAAAATCGGTTGGCTAATTTTTTATTTGTTACGTCGCTAATTGTGATTTGGATTATGCTACTTTACCATATGTTTTTAATGCTTGGAGGATACTTTCACTTTTTTCGCTATGAGAATGTGATCCCGGAATGGAAGAAAGCGATGAAAACACTTCCGAAGGTGAGTGTACTAATCCCTGCACATAACGAAGCGGTTGTCATTGAAAACACGTTAAAATCAATGGTTCGTTTAGATTATCCTAAAGAAAAGTTAGAAGTGATCGTTATTAACGACAATTCTTCGGATGCGACAGGAAGTATTGCACGTAAGATAGCGGCTCAACATCCTTTTATAAAAGTTGTAGATACTGTTGCACCATACGCTGGCAAAGGAAAATCAAGTGCATTAAACTATGGGTTTCAAGCTTCGACAGGTGAATATATTATCGTTTACGATGCAGACAATACACCAGAGCCTAAAGCTGTTTACTATCTCGTTATGGGATTGATGAACGATGAGAAAGCAGGTGCGATCGTTGGGAAATTTCGTGTTGCCAATGCGAAGAAATCATTGCTCACGCGATTTATTAACATTGAAACGATTACGTTTCAATGGATGGCTCAAGCCGGACGTTGGTTTTGGTTTAAAATGGCGACGATTCCCGGTACAAATTTCGCCATTCGCCGTTCGATAATTGAAGAGTTGGGCGGCTGGGATGAGAAAGCATTATCTGAAGACACTGAACTATCGATTCGGGTGTATAACTTAGGGTATTATATTCGTTTTTTTCCTGCTGCGGTAACTTGGGAACAAGAACCTGAGACGTGGAAAGTATGGTGGCGTCAACGTACGCGATGGGCAAGGGGCAATCAGTATGTTATTACGAAATTTCTTTTGCAATTTTTTAAGTTACAAAGAAAAGCGATTGTTTTTGATTTAATTTATTTCTTTTTTACTTATTTTCTCTTTTTCTTCGGTGTGATTTTATCAAATACGATATTTATCGTGAATCTATTTTACGATTTAAACTTAACGATTGGCATCGTTTCGCTCGTTTTATGGGTGCTTGCTTTTTTATTATTTGTAACGGAAGTTTTTATTACGTTAAGTATTGAGAAAACAGAAATGACAACGGAAAATTTTTTTATCGTTATTTTAATGTACTTTTCGTATTCACAACTGTGGATCGTCCTTGTTATGAATGCACTGTTTTTAGAAATTAAACGAGTGATTCTGAAGCAAGAAATAAAGTGGTATAAAACGGAACGTTTTGAATGAGTGGAATTGTTGGAGAAAGGGTGATCATATGAAAAAAGGAATACTACAGATTGGATTACAGTGTACGGTTCTTTTTTTGTTATTTTTGATATATGGGACACATCATGTTGAAGCGGCTGCTTTTCCCGTAAAAGACAGAACGATAATATTGCCCGATAGCTTATTAGGAGATGAAAAGGCTACTCATACAGGGGTAATTGAAAACTTATCAAATGACGACATTACATTAAAAGGACTTGTAGACGGAGCAGAGCTATATTACCATGTGCCAGTGAATGGTGTTGAAGATGGTAGCTATTTGCAATTAAATATCCAATACTCAAATTTATTGTTGAAAGGTTCAACTGTCACAATATTAGTTGATGAAATTCCGACTTTTAGTACTGAGTTGGATATTCAGAAAGATAACATGCGAATTAAAGTACCATTAAAAGGACATGCAATGACTCAAGGGTTTCATCAAGTGACGATTTCATTTTATGGGCACATTTCTGAATATCATTGTGCGAATGAGGAAAACCCGGCAAATTGGCTTACTTTATTAAGCGATAGTCACTTATTCTTAAATCAAAAAGAGATAAGCAGTCGAAAAAACGCGCTGGAACTCTATCCTTATCCATTTATTCAAAATAATCAAGATGAATCGGTTCAAAGTGTGATTGTGATTCCAGATCAGCCATCCGTTTCAATTTTGTTATCGGCATTAAAAGTAGCAAATGATTTAAGCAGACAAGCATCAAATGAGGAAATACCCATTATTCGGGAATCAAGTTTAGAAGTGATTTCAAAACATGTCATTGCGATTGGAAATAAGGATCAGTGGTCAGGTGTTGTAAAAGAGTTATATACGTCTGCAAACATAAAAACTCCTGAAAAAGAACTTGTCGTTAGCAACTACTTTTTACAATTTCCGCAAACAACGAAGCAAATTTTATTTGTCACTGCTGAAAGTGATAAAGTAATTGAGGAGAAAATTTCGGTCGTTACAGAAGAGAACTTCGCTTCACAATTAACAGGAAACGAAGTTTCAATTGAAAATGTATATACAGATGAAAAACTAGCGAAAGAAAAGCATTCATTTGAAGAATTAAATATATCGAATTTAACGTTAACGGGGCGGAAAACAATGTCTCAACATTACTTTTATCCGTTACCTTCTTACGTGGATATACGTAAGAATTCAACGTTGCATTTAAATTTGAAAGTTTCAAATACGTTATTTACACGTGAAGAAAAGGTGTCGAATGATAAACGGGCAGAACTCGTTGTTTATGTTAATGAAGAGCCACATTCGATCGCAATCGATGATTTAGAAGAGGACGAACGTATGTCAACGTATAGAGTCGATATACCGATTGAGTCAGACGTATTGCAGAAATCTCCGTTTGTAATGATTCAATTTGAAGCAAAAGGGTTACGGAATCGTGAAATTTGTGTTCCTCCAGATGATGACAAATGGATTTTTATTAGTGAAGATAGCTATTTACTAATGGGTTTTTTAGAAACAGAAGCTGAGTCAAATTTTAGAACATGGCCAACACCATTTATGACGACAGATGGTACAAACGAGACAACCATCTTGCTTCCGAGTGAGTATGATGAGCGTATGATAAGCCAATTACAAACATTAACGAATAGCATTGGAAATCAAGGAACATTGGACGGATTACAATTATTGCAGGAAAATAAGGTTGATAAGAAAAAATTAAAAGGTCGACATGTGATTATACTAGGTGGACCTCATGCGCATTCAGCACTTGAAAATAAAATGGATCAGCTGCTCATTCAGACGGATAAAAAGAAAAACTTGGACGTATCAGCATTTAAATTTATAAATGAAACATCGAAATATGTAGCTTGGCAGCAATCCTCAATTTGGGATAAGGACAAATCAATGGCAGTATTCGCCGCTGTTCATCCTAATAATACGGAGCAGTTTTTAAGTAAAGAAATTGTTGATTATTTAAAAACTACGGCTTTAAAAGCAACAGTTGTTGTACAAAGTAAAAACGGTGAAATTTTTACAAATGAGCTTCACGAATCTGAAATGGGTAATTCCCAAAGTAAAATTGATACAGTAAACAGTGATAAAAATACATTGCTTTTTATTTTAGGGTTTATTGGGATTTTTTCCCTAAGCTTAATTCTCTTTATTTATGTTTACCGCAAGTTTAAAAGGAATAAAAAAGAATAATAAATAATTTTAGCCTATGTCGTTGTTGATACACGGTATAGGCTAATCTATTTTATAACGTGTTAAATGCCTATAAGACCCCATAACCGTTACGCTAAGGGAAGTTTCGCTTGTGAGTTTTAGTGATGAAATATGGTATGATAATGAAGCAATAGGAAAACGATCTATTTGAGGTGGATGTGTGAAGAATACAAAGCAACTAATAGAGACAGCATTATGGTTAGCACTATATATGATACTCTTTGCAATCGCGTTTTTTATTCCGTTATTTGGGTTGCTTTTCGTGTGGGTTTTACCATTACCGTTTATTTTGAATGCAGTGAGAAATGGACGAAACGCCACGCTTGTGATGCTTGTTGCTGCACTCGTTCTTTCGTTTATCTTTACGTTGCCAGCTGTACTTTTGACATGGACTTTTGCCAGTGCGGGTTTCGTCATTGGAGAAGTGTATCGTAGAAAAAAGTCACCTTTTCATATTTTACTCGCTGGTACGCTAGCGTACATAGTTAACTTTCTTTTTCTTTACATTCTTATAATTGTCGTTACTGGCATTAATCCGATTGCAGACTCGATTAATGAAATGAAAGATATGATCGGTCAACTTCAATCGACACCAGGGTTTCCAAAAGGAACCGAAACGCAAATCGAGATGTTTATCGAACAGCTTGATTTTATAACTTACTTAGTACCAAGCATGCTCATTATGAGTGCCCTATTGTTTGCATTCATTACCCAGCTGATTACGAGCTCCATTTTGAAACGATTGCAATATGAAGTAAAATCATGGAAACCATTTTCCGAATGGTCGTTACCGAGAAGTGTCATTTTTTATTACTTAATAGTGCTTATTTTATCGCTTGTCGGTTTAGAAGAAGGAACGACACTTTTTGTTCTTGTTGCGAACTTGGAAGTCTTGCTCGGAAATGCGATGGTTTTGCAAGGCTTTACGATCATTTATGCCTTTAGTAAAATAAAAGGATGGAGTCTTGCTGTACCAGCCTTAATTACAATCGGCTCATTTATGCTTATGTTCCCTCTCCAACTCGTGAAATTGTTAGGAATTCTTGATTTAGGATTAAATCTACGTAGCCGAATGAAATCTTAAGTAGGAGCTGAAAGCATGCCGAAGTTTTTAAAGAAGAGGTTTTTCGGGATTCATATCGCTACTTTGTTTGCCGTTACTTCATTGTTTGTGATTACGATATTTTTTTATAACATCACGCTCGGTTTTGCTGCACTCATAGGGCTTGTCATGCTTGCGTTTATTGTAATTCAGCGAGAACTTTTGTTACGAAAAGAACTTCTCGACTATTTATCGACGTTGACTCGTCAAGTGGAGCGGATCGGAGATGAAGCGATTCGTGATATCCCAATCGGCATGCTATTGTATGACGATGAGCTTCGGGTAAAATGGGCAAATAAACAAATGAAAACGTGGTTTCAAGAAAAAGTATCCGTTGGTGAATCACTAGAGTCTTTATCGGCTGATCTCATGTCTATCATTAACAATGAAGAAGTGAATCATGAAGAGGTAGCGATTCTCGAGCATAGATTTCGAATCGAAATTAGGCGAAATGAGCGGCTTATTTACTTTTTTGACGTGACGGAGCAAGTTGAAATAAAACGACGATATGAGCAGGAAAAACCTGTTTTTGCCATCGTTTATTTAGATAATTATGATGAGTTGACACAAGGAATGGGAGACACTGAAAGAAGTACGCTAAATAGCCAAGTGACCGACATGTTGAATAAATGGGCAGTGAAACAAGGTCTTTATTTAAAGCGAAGTTCATCGGAAAAATTTTTCGCTGTTTTAAATCGTCAAGTATTGGATGAACTTGAAAGAACAAAATTTTCGTTACTTGACGATGTTCGAGAGTTTACATCCGATCTAAACGTACCGATTACGTTAAGCATCGGTGTTGGTTGTGGGACAGCGGATTTTCAGGAGCTAGGCCAGCTTGCACAGTCGGGACTTGATCTCGCGCTCGGTCGGGGTGGTGACCAAGTTGCGATTAAGCAAACGGATGGCAAAGTGAAATTTTATGGCGGGAAAACGAATCCGATTGAAAAACGAACGCGTGTAAGAGCTCGCGTCATTTCTCATGCGCTTCGTGAACTTATCCTCGATAGTGATAAAGTATTGATTATGGGGCACCGTCAGCCGGATATGGATGTTATCGGGTCAGCGATTGGGATTTTGAAAGTCGCACAAGTGAATGATAAAGAAGGCTATATCATTTTTAGTAAAGAGGACAGGAACTTTGCCATTGAGAAACTCATTGAAAAAATTAAAGAAGAACCTTCGTTATGGAGCCGTTTTGTTCGCCCAGAAGTTGCGCTCGATATGATGACAGCAAAGACACTTCTCGTCATCGTTGATACGCATAAACCGTCACTCGTCATTGAGGAGAAACTTATACAAAAGAGCGAACGGGTCGTTGTCATTGACCATCACCGGCGCGGAGAAGATTTTATCGAAGAACCTGTTCTCGTTTATATGGAACCGTATGCATCGTCGACTTCTGAGCTCGTCACTGAATTACTAGAATATCAACCGGAGCGGCTAAAATTGAACATGTTAGAGGCAACAGCACTGCTCGCTGGAATTACTGTTGACACGAATAATTTTACATTGCGAACGGGCTCGCGAACGTTTGATGCCGCTTCGTATTTGCGGGCACGCGGGGCAGATACTGCTCTCGTGCAAAAGTTTTTAAGTGAAGATTTAAGTAAATTTATTCAACGATCTAAAATGATCGAGAAGGCAAAAATATACCGTGATGGTGTTGCGATTACAAAAGGTGATCCGAATACGAGTTATGAGCAAGTGTTAATTGCTCAAACGGCAGATACTCTTTTATCTATTAGTGACGTAAAGGCAGCTTTCGTCATTTCACGACGTACAGACGGAAAAATTAGCATTAGTGCACGTTCACTTGGCGAAATTAATGTTCAAGTTATTATGGAATCATTAAACGGTGGTGGACATTTAACGAATGCCGCTACACAGCTTGATGACGATTCGCTCGAGGCAGTAGAAACTCTACTGAAACAGGCCATTGATGAATATTTTGACGATCAAGAAAGGGGAGATGAAGGATGAAAGTGATCTTTTTGAAAGATGTAAAAGGAAAAGGTAAAGCAGGTGAAGTGAAAAATGTTGCTGACGGGTACGCACGCAACCATTTGTTCCCAAACAATTTAGCCGTTGAAGCGACGAAAAGCAACATGCAGACGTTAAAAGCGAAACAACGCAGTGATGAAAAGAAAGCACAAGAAGCGAAGCAAGAGGCGGAACAGCTGAAGGCGAAATTAGAAAAACTTGAAGTGAAGTTAACGGCCAAAGCGGGTGAAAGCGGACGACTATTCGGAGCAGTGACGAACAAACAAATTGCAGACGAATTAAAGAAGCAAAACATTAAAGTTGACCGTAGAAAAATTGAATTGGCGGAACCGATTCGTTCTCTCGGATTTACGAAAGTACCGGTGAAGATCCATCCAGATGTAACAGCGATCATTAATGTTCATGTTGTCGAAGAATAGTGAAAGGAAGACTGCAAAATGAGTGATTTATTTGCGGATCGGACGCCACCGCAAAGTATTGAAGCTGAACAAGCGGTGTTAGGTGCAGTGTTTCTTGAACAAGAGTCATTAGTAAAAGCGAGCGAAATTCTTGTCCCGGAAGATTTTTACCGACCGGCTCACGAGCGAATTTTTCGCGTGATGATCGATCTATCAGAACGAGGAGAGCCTGTTGATCTCGTCACTGTTACGACAGAATTACAAAATCGGAAGTTGCTCGAGGAAATTGGTGGTGTCTCGTATTTAAGTGATTTAGCGAGTTCGGTTCCAACCGCGGCAAACGTAGAATATTACAGTTACGTCATTGAAGAAAAATCCCTCTTGCGCCGTTTAATTAAAACCGCAACCGAAATTGCAGCGGAAGGATATGCGAGTGAAGAAGAAGTCGAAAAAGTGTTAGATAATGCGGAGAAAAGCATTCTCGAAGTTGCGAATCGCAAAAATACTGGTTCATTCGTTTCGATTAAAGATATTCTTGTTGAAGCGTATGACAACATTGAAATGTTACACAATCGAAAAGATGACATTACTGGGGTTCCAACAGGATTCATTGAACTCGATCGAATTACAGCTGGATTTCAACGTAACGATTTTATTATCGTGGCGGCGCGACCATCAGTAGGGAAAACAGCTTTTGCTTTAAACATTTCTCAAAATGTCGCAACGAAAACGGACGAAAATGTTGCAATTTTTAGCTTAGAAATGGGTGCACAGCAGCTCGTTATGCGGATGCTCTGTGCAGAAGGGAACATTGATGCTCAAAGGCTACGGACTGGAAAGTTGACACCAGAAGACTGGGAGAAGCTTACGATGGCGATGGGAAGTCTCTCGAATGCAGGTATTTATATTGATGATACCCCTGGGATTCGCGTAAGTGAAATTCGCGCAAAATGTCGTCGTCTTAAGCAAGAGAGTGGTTTAGGTCTCGTTGTCATTGATTACTTGCAACTCATTCAAGGAAGTAGCAATCGTTCAGGCGATAACCGTCAACAGGAAGTATCGGAAATTTCTCGTTCATTAAAGGCACTCGCACGGGAATTAGAAGTTCCTGTCATCGCGTTGTCCCAGCTTTCTCGTGGTGTAGAATCACGCCAAGATAAACGCCCGATGATGTCAGATATTCGTGAGAGCGGTAGCATTGAGCAAGATGCGGATATCGTGGCATTTTTATATCGGGACGATTATTACGATAAAGAATCAGAAAATCAAAATATGATTGAAATCATTATTGCAAAGCAAAGGAACGGGCCAACAGGAACGGTTGAGCTTGCGTTCATTAAAGAATATAACAAGTTCGTTAATTTAGATCGCAGGCATGATGAAAGCGATATTCCGCCGGGTGCATAAAACTTAAAAGATAATAAACTCATAGAAAATCACCATTTTACATTACTGGTGATTTTTTTCTTTAAAAATAATTAAGATGTAACCGCTTTTTGAATAAAACGGTTTTTAAATAAATAGTATACATTAAACAGACTTACTAGTCGGTTTCGATTCTAGAATTATTTAAAAATTGAAGAATTTCCGAATGCAATAGTGGTGCAAATTTTGAATATAGAAGACATGACATTGAGCTTCCACGAACATGAGTTATTACGCAAGGACGCAAATGCAAGGGGAAGATACTTTTTGCTCGTAAGGTCATGAATACGATAGGTTTTACAGTTTTGACAATACGCGTGAGATGAGAGGGGAAAATATATGAATTTTGAATTAACGAAAGAACAACGAATGATTCGAGATATGGTAAGTGCATTTGCAGAGAAAGAAATAGCTCCAAAAGCAGAGTATGTTGATCGCACATGTGAATTTCCCGAAGAAACATTTAAAAAATTGGGGGATTTAGGGATTCTAGGCTTACCATTTCCAGAAGAATACGGTGGTTCGGGAGGAGACACAATCTCTTATGCTATTGCTGTGGAGGAAATTGGTAAGGCGTGTGGAAGTACAGGGTTAAGTTATGCTGCAGCAGTTTCACTTGGAGCAAGTCCGATCTACTATTTTGGAACAGAAGCTCAGAAACAAAAATATCTTGTGCCACTTGCAAAAGGCGAAACGTTAGCTGCATTCGGTTTAACGGAACCTAATGCAGGATCTGACGCTGGTGGAACAGAAACAAAGGCTGTTCTTCATCGTGATGAATATATTATAAATGGTGAAAAATGTTTTATTACAAATGCAGAATATGCAAAAACGATAACAGTAACTGCGATTACAGGAAAAGATGATCGCGGGAAAAATATTATTTCAGCTATTATTGTACCGACAAATTCTTCAGGATTAACCGTTAATAGTAATTATGAAAAATTAGGAGTTCGTGGTTCCAATACATGTGAAATGATTTTGGAAAATGTTCGTGTTCCAAAGGAGAATTTATTGGGAGATTCAAAAGCTGGATTTAAACAATTTTTGTATACATTAGATGGTGGGCGCATTTCCATTGCAGCTTTGTCAGTCGGTATCGCTCAAGCTGCATTTGAAAAAGCATTAAACTATGCAAAAGAAAGGATCCAGTTTGGACGAAGTATTTCGAAATTTCAGGCAATACAATTTAAGCTTGCAGACATGGCGATGGAAATTGAACTTGCACGAAATATGGTACATAAGGCAGCTTGGTTAAAGGACAACGGCAAACCATTCACAAAAGAAGCGGCTTATGCAAAGCTATTTGCATCAGAAGCTGGCTTTAGAGCGTGTAATCAAGCTATTCAAATACATGGCGGTTACGGTTATATGCGGGAATATGAGGTTGAGCGCTATCTGCGTGATATGAAGTTGATGGAAATTGGAGAAGGAACATCTGAAATTCAGCGACTCGTCATTGCCCGTCAATTAGGTTGTTAATGAATGAAAGTTCAAGAGTTTCATGATTAGTTTTAGTGCACTTATAAATTTTATAAAGGGGGATTTCTATGGATGCTAGCGGAATTTTAAAAGTAGTAGCTGAAAGTAAGCTTGTTTATCCAAGTGAAGAAAAGCAAGCAAAAACGTCTATTGGTAGCAGCAAAGCTTTTCAAAACTTGCTTGAAAAATCTCAGCTGGACCCAGCATCTTTTTGGGATGATGTAGCGAAGCAACTTTATTGGTATGAGTCATGGGAAAAAACGATGAGTGGTCAATTGCCAGATTTTCGCTTTTTTGAAGGCGGAATTAGCAATCCTTGTGTTAATTTAATTGATCGCCATGTAGAAAATGGGACTGGCAATCGGACAGCACTCATTTGGGAAGGAGAAAATGGGGACACAAAATTTTTCACATATACTATGTTACTGGCAGAAGTGAATCGTTTTTCAAACGTCTTGCGTTCCTTTGGAGTAAAAAAAGGAGATTGTGTTGCTATTTTTCTTCCCAATTTAGCGGAGGCATTTATAGCGGTATTAGCTTGCTTCCGAATCGGAGCTATCTATAACACAGTATTTTCGGGATATTCCGAAAAGTCATTAAAGGATCGTCTCATCAGCTTTGAGCCAAAAGTGATTGTAACTACTGATGCAACAACTAGACGCGGAAACGTTATTCGCTTAAAAGAAAAAGTTGATGCAGTTATTCCTCATGTTCCTTCTATTGAAACAGTGATTGTAGTTGATCGATTAGGAACAGAGATTGATATGACAGAAGGACGTGATTATTGGTGGCATGAGCTTGTGAAGAAGGCAAGTGTAGTCTGTGAACCTGAGAGATTAGAAGCAAATGAATACGGGATTGTATTTTATACAAGCGGGACGACAGGCAAACCGAAAGGAGTCGTACACGCTGGAATGGCATTCGTGATCCAGAATTACATTTATGCTAAATATCATATGGATCATCATGATGATGATGTTTTCTGGTGTACCGCTGATATAGGCTGGTTGACGATGCATATTTGGGGAATCGCTGGTGCGTTGGCAAATGGTGTTACAACGGTTGTATATGAAGGGGCCATCGACTACCCGAAAAAAGATAGATTTTATCAAATGATCGAAAAGTATCGAGTAAATAAATTATTTACAGCTCCTACTGCTCTAAGAATGCTTAAAAGTTTAGGCGAAAATGTATTGAATCAGTTTGATTTATCGCATCTTGATGTTGTCGCACTTGTTGGTGAACCTTTAGATCCAGAAACGTGGCATTGGACATATGAAGTACTTGGCAAAAAGAAAATTTCTGTTAACAACACATGGGGACAAACAGAGACGGCTGGCTGTCCGATAGCGGGTGCCGCATGGCTAACGCCAATGAAGCCTGGATCTGCTGGAATTCAATTTTTAGGAGCCGATGTTGCCGTTGTTGATGAAGAGGGAAATCCTGTTCAGCCTGGTACATTAGGAAATTTAATTATTCGTAGACCGTTCCCGATGTTGTGCAGAACACTATGGAAGGAACCGAAGCGCTATCTTTCATCTTATTTTAGTCAAGTAGACGGTGCCTATTATACAAGCGATTTAGCATTAATAGATGAGGATGGCTATATATGGGTCGTCGGCCGTTCTGATGATGCCTTTAATGTAGCCGGACATCGCTTAAGCACTATGGAAATAGAAAGTGCAGTGATGGAATGTGAAGGGATTGCTGAAGTTGCGGTTATTGGCATACCTGATGAAATAAAAGGAGAGGTTCCGCTAGTCTTTGCACGTTTGGGTGATATGTCGTTAGCAACAGATGATTTAAAAGAAAAAATCAATGAGTGTATTACTCAACAAATTGGAAAAATTGCTCTGCCTAAAGCAATCGTTTTTACGGAATCATTGCCAAAAACCGTAAGCGGAAAAATTATGCGCCGTTTATTAAAAGAAATTGTAGTTTCCGGTAAGGTATCGGGTGATATTACAGGTTTAGAAGATCCTGCTTCAGTAGTCCAAATAAAAAAAATTACAGAAGGTAAATCTATCTCGAAGTAATCATTGAAATAGAATGGTAGAAGACAGCCTTAGAGAGGCATTTAGTTGAAGGTTCGTCTTCTGCCAAGATTTATATAAATCCATTTTAGAACTTATTTTGTTTACGAAAGTTTTCATTGCAAATCGCTGGGAAATTATAGTACGTGTAATCCGTACTTGCAAATAAAATGGGGATAAAAATGATTGCTGTTTATTCAGAAGCAGATGTGGATTCTCTTCAGCTCATAAATGGCAGATGAAGCATATTGCATTGGAAAACTAGACTGTCCATGAAAGTTATTTACAAATGGATGAAAGTATTGGAGTCGCTAAACAAACTGGGGCACAAGCTATTCATCCACGCTATGGACTTTTAAGTGAAAACGCTGAATTTGTTAATAAATGCATGGAAGAACAATCTGAAGATACAACAAACCTGTTTGTTGAAATATATTGAAATATATATTCAATCGTTCGTATAAATAAAAATATTAAGGAGGACTTATTTATGGCGATCATTCAATCGAATATGGCAGGAAATGTTTGGTAACTATTAGTAAGCGAAGGGGATGCGATTTTAGAAGGGCAAGATGTAGTTATATTAGAATCTATGAAAATGGAAATTCCAATAGCTGCTGAAGTAAACGGGGTTGTAAAAGAAATAAAAATAGATGAAGGTGACTTTGTTAACGAAGAAGATGAACTTATCGTTGTTGAGTAATAAGGTTCAGGCTCTGATGGTGCTCGTAAAGGTTAAACGAAAGGATGTCTATATATGGACTTTCCAAAAACTGTAACGATAAAAGAAGTTGGACCGCGTGATGGATTGCAAAATGAAAAGCAGTTTATTCAAACTGAAGATAAAATCGAATGGATTAACTTACTTTCAGAAACAGGATTATCCTATATAGAAATCACCTCATTTGTAAATCCTAAATGGATTCCGCAACTCGTGGACGCTATTGAAGTTTCAAAATCAATTATACGGAAGAAAGATATTACTTATGCAGCTCTCGTACCTAACGAAAGAGGTTTGCAGAGAGCACTCGAAGTTAATATTGATGAAGTTTCAGTATTTATGTCAGCTTCTGAAACTCATAATCGAAAAAATATTAATAAATCTATTTCTGAAACCTTTCCTGTCCTTAAGCTGGTCATTAACGAAGCAATCGCATCTGGAAAAAAAGTGCGGGGCTATGTATCTACGGTGTTCGGCTGTCCTTATGAGGGAAAAGTTTCAACAGATGCTGTCCTTTCAGTATCAGAGCAATTGTTTTCACTTGGGATTTATGAGCTTTCGTTAGGTGATACGATTGGTGTCGCAAATCCTAAACAAGTGGAAGATGTTTTAACTGAAGTCTTGAAGAGATTCCCTAGTGAAAAAATAGCTATGCATTTTCATAATACAAGTGGAACAGCGCTTGCAAATGTATTAGTTGCTCTTAATCTAGGAATCACTAATTTTGACAGTGCACTAGGCGGACTAGGAGGCTGTCCTTATGCTCCAGGCGCTTCAGGTAATCTTGCAACAGATGACCTCCATTATATGTTGAATAGCATGGGAATTGACACTGGAATTAAACGTAAACAGTTAATACAGGCAGCTCTGTTTATTGAAGAAAAACTAGGAAACCCGCTCTCAAGTTATACGATGCGAAAAGAACGAAGAGAAAATTAGAAAGGAGGATGGTCATTTGTGCCAACAACGATATTATTTGACGTTCAAAATAATCTTGCAACGATCACATTAAATCGTCCAGAGGCGGCTAATGCTTTTTCTAAACAGTTGCTTTGCGAATTGAAAGAAATTTTAGAAGAAATTAAATACAATCCATCTATTCGTGCTGTTATAATTACAGGTTCTGGTGATAAAGTTTTTTGCGCTGGTGCAGATTTAAAAGAACGGACGGGAATGTCAGAGATTGAAGTAAAACAAACGGTTTTTCAAATCCGACAAGTTGTAAATTTGGTTGAACAATTGCCAAATCCAGTCATTGCTGCCATAAACGGGGTAGCATTGGGTGGTGGACTAGAGCTTGCATTAGCCTGTGACATCCGTATAGCAATTGAAAATGCCGAGGTTGGTTTAACCGAAACCTCACTAGCGATCATACCGGGTGCAGGCGGAACACAGTGTTTACCTCGGCTCATCGGTTTAGGAAAAGCGAAAGAGTTAATATTTACAGCGTGCAAAGTTGAAGCTAGAGAGGCGAAGGAATTTGGTCTTATTGAATATGTCGTTGAAAAGGAAAAACTATTAAATAAAGCGCACGAAATAGCTGAAAAAATAGCAGAAAATGGACCAATTGCCGTGGCTCAAGCGAAACTTGCTGTTAATAAAGGAATTCAAGTTGATTTGCAGACTGGATTAGAAATCGAGCAAATGGCTTATGCAATTACGATTCCGACAAAAGATCGCATAGAAGGTTTAACGGCTTTTAAAGAAAAAAGAAAACCACAATACAAAGGGGAATGAATACTAGCTATTCATACTGGGGAGGGAAGAGATAGTGGAAAAAAATAAACAATTACAAAAACGTATTAAAAAAATTAAAAAAGGCGGTGCTGAAATTTATCACGAAAAAAATGCTGAAAAAGGAAAACTTTTTGTTCGTGAACGCTTAGAGCTTTTATTTGATGAGAATATAGAAATCGAAGATGCTTTTTTTGCAAATTGTATGGAAGACGGGTTGCCAGGTGATGGGGTCGTAACAGGGATTGGAAAAATAAATGGGAGAACGGTGTGTGTAATGGCTAATGATTCGACTGTAAAAGCGGGCTCATGGGGAAAACGGACTGTTGAAAAAATACTCCGCATTCAGGAGACAGCTGAAAAGTTGCAAGTACCTATCTTTTATTTAGTTGATTCGGCTGGTGCACGTATTACGGATCAAATTGAAATGTTCCCTGGCAGACGAGGAGCAGGACGAATTTTTTATAATCAAGTGAAGCTTTCCGGTAAAGTTCCGCAAATTTGTTTATTATTCGGACCATCTGCAGCCGGAGGTGCATACATCCCTGCCTTTTGCGATATTGTTGTTATGGTCGAAGGTAATGCATCGATGTATTTAGGGTCACCAAGGATGTCCGAAATGGTGATTGGTGAAAAGGTAACGCTTGAAGAAATGGGTGGTGCAAAAATGCATTGCTCTGTTTCTGGTTGTGGAGACGTTATGGTAAAAACTGAAGAAGAGGCAATCGCTTTTGCCCGTCGTTATTTAACGTATTTTCCACAAAATTACAAAGAGAAACCGGCAAAAACTCAATCGATTTCACAAAAGCCATTTGACAAATCGATTGAAGAGATTATACCTGAAAACCAAAATGCACCTTTTAATATGTATGATTTTATTGATCGCATCATTGATGAAGACTCGTTTTGTGAGATCAAGAAACTTTTTGCACCCGAGCTTATTACAGGGTTAGCAAGGATCAATGGTCAGTCAATAGGGGTTATAGCTAATCAGCCGTGTGTCAAAGGTGGTGTATTATTCCATGATTCGGCTGATAAAGCGACTAAGTTTATTACACTTTGTGATGCTTACCATATTCCACTCTTGTTCTTGGTTGACGTACCAGGGTTTATGATTGGTACGAAGGTTGAACGTGTTGGAATTATTCGACATGGTGCCAAAATGATTTCAGCGATAAGTGAGGCTACTGTGCCTAAGATTTCAGTAATTGTTAGAAAGGCTTATGGTGCGGGACTTTATGCAATGGCAGGTCCTGCGTTTGAGCCTGATTGCTGCTTAGCACTTCCAACAGCTAAAATTGCTGTTATGGGTCCTGAAGCTGCAATTAATGCGGTTTACGCAAACAAAATCGCTAAACTTACCGAAGAAGAGAGAGAAGCATTTATTCAACAAAAGCAAGAAGAATATAATGAAGACATTGATATTTACCATTTGGCATCTGAAATGATTGTTGATGGAATTGTTGAACCTAATCGATTACGTCACGAAATTATGACTCGTCTAGAGGCGTACACTTCGAAGTATCAAGTATTCACTGACCGTAAACATGGAGTATATCCGGTTTAAAAAGAAGAGATTCGTGAAATTGCTCAAAGTTATCTGGTGTGATGAAAGAGATTTTTCATTATAAAGGAACGAACCATTTAAGCTCGTTCCTTTTTACACGAATAGAAATAGCTAACGTCTAAGTGATGATATTATGAGATGATAGATAACATGACTCGTATGGGAACGGTTCCGTTCATTTTTTAGCAAAAAATGAGTGGATCGTTTTGAACTTACTCCAACGAAGCTTTAGCAAACGAGGTAAGGGTAGAGTTTAGAGTAACGAACGATAGTTACGCAATTACATTCATGGATATTAACCAAATCACTAGTCGATGTCCAAGCTTAAACTGCTTTTAAAAATTTTTTTAGAAAACGATACCCTCTTTTTTTGTTAAATTAAATTTCCGCCGTCGACGACAACCGTTTGTCCTGTGACGAAGCTTGCGCCTGTTATGAGCGACATGACGACTTCGGAAACATCTTCTGGGTATGCTGGTCTACCGAGCGGTGTTCGTTTTGAATGTTTTTTCGCGAATTGTTCGTGTCCGTCCATCCAGCGGGTCATCACAACACCTGGAGCAACACCGTTCACTCTCACTTCAGGAGCAAAGACGCGCGCAAGTGATTTTGTTACACTGACAGCGGCTGCTTTTGATGCGGAGTAAGCGATCGAGCTACCGCCGCCCGTTAATCCAGCAACGGACGTAACGTTTACGATGCAGCCTTTGTTTTTCTTTAACTCTTCAGCCGCTGCACGACAAGTGAAAAAGAGTCCTTTTACATTGACATCCATAACCGTATCCCAATGCTCTTCTTTTAACCCTTCTAAATCATCGTGGGGAATAAATGTTGTCGTCCCAGCATTGTTGATAAGAATATCGAGTCTTTCGAATTTCTTAATCGTTGCGTCAACCATCGCACGTACTTGTTCATCTGATGCAACCGTCGCTTGATAAACGAGACAATTAACCCCATAAGAACGGACGAGACTCGCTGTTTCTTCTGCCTCCTTTTTCGAACGAGAATAGTTAACGATAACATGTACGCCTTGTTTCGCTAAGTTAATTGCTATTGCACGTCCGATCCCAGTTGCTGAACCAGTAACAAGAGCCACTTTTCCTTTTAACTCCATCTGTGTCACCTCCAAAGTTAGTCAACGTTCACAAACTTATATTCAACAGAACGTTGCGATCTCCTTTAATTATAAAATGGCGAACAAACTATATATTTTTCATTAAAACGTTCGTGTTTCATTGACTTTTTGCTTTCGTATTGGTAAACTTACGATGGTTTTTATGTTTGTTTTTACAAGCGCGTGTTGCGTTTGATTCTGAAACCGGAGGTATAAGCTTATGTCATCTGTCGTTGTAGTGGGTACACAATGGGGAGACGAAGGTAAAGGGAAAATTACAGATTATTTATCGGAAAATGCGGAAGTTGTTGCCCGCTATCAAGGCGGGAATAATGCAGGACATACAATCGTTTTTAACAATAAAAAATATAAATTGCACTTAATTCCGTCAGGAATTTTTTACGAAGATAAAATTTGTGTCATCGGAAATGGGATGGTCGTCGATCCGAAGGCACTCGTGGAAGAATTAGCTTATTTGCACAATGAAGGTATTAGCACGAGAAATTTAAAAATTAGTAACCGAGCACATGTCATTTTACCGTATCATATTAAACAAGATTTGCTTGAAGAAAATCGCAAAGGCGCGAACAAAATTGGGACGACGGGGAAAGGTATCGGTCCCGCGTACATGGATAAAGCAGCAAGAATCGGAATTCGCATCGCTGATTTGCTAGACAAAGACGTGTTTGCAGAAAAGTTAACGATAAATTTAAAAGAAAAAAACCGTCTCTTTGAACGGATGTATGAAACAGACGGCTATCACCTTGAAGACATTTTAGATGAATACTATGAATATGGGCAAAAGTTTGCTGAATATGTCGTTGATACATCTGTCGTTTTAAATGACGCACTTGATGAAGGTCGCCGTGTGCTGTTTGAAGGTGCGCAAGGGGTTATGCTCGATATTGATCAAGGAACGTATCCATTCGTGACGTCGTCGAATCCAATTGCGGGCGGTGTAACGATCGGGTCAGGTGTCGGTCCGTCAAAAATTAATCATGTCGTCGGCGTAGCCAAAGCATATACAACTCGTGTTGGCGATGGCCCGTTTCCGACCGAGTTAACGGATGAAATTGGTGACCAAATTCGTGATGTCGGAAATGAGTATGGAACGACAACGGGTCGTCCGCGTCGGGTCGGATGGTTTGATAGTGTCGTTGTGCGCCATGCACGTCGGGTCAGTGGAATTACGGATTTGTCATTAAACTCAATTGACGTTTTAACAGGAATTGAAACGCTGAAAATTTGTGTGGCGTATGAACATAATGGGAAGCGGATTGAAGAATTTCCAGCGAGTTTAAAAATGCTTAGCGAATGTAAACCGATTTACGAAGAATTGCCAGGATGGACAGAGGATATTACGAGTGTAAAGTCACTCAACGAGTTGCCTGACAATGCACGTCACTACATTGAACGTGTATCACAATTGACAGGAATTCCACTTTCGGTTTTCTCCGTTGGTCCAGACCGCTCACAAACGAATATGCTACGTGGCGTGTTTGCGTAAACGTTAAATGCTTAGGAGCTACAGGCTTCCTAAGTATTTTTTATTTAATAATATGAATACTGACTTTTTTGAATAACGCAGTATAAAGCTCGTTTTCACTCGTAGCAAAGAAAACCGCGCCACGCAGTTGTATCAAGATTGTCATGAAGTGGGTAGAAGTCGATCTGCTTTCCACTCAAATGATAGATGTATTTTTTTACAACTTGCTCGATAAATTGCAGAAAATTTTTAGCTATGAATTTCGCCTTTTCATGAGGATCCATTTCTTCGATAAACCTTATATTATTGGGTAACGCCATGCTCTAATTCAATATAATGGTGTGTTGCAACAATGTGATTCAAAAAACATGTAAGGGTTTTCTTTAGGAAATTTTGCAACTTTCTAGTAATATAGATTCTGAGTGTAAAAAACGTTGGGGGTGTATGTATTGGGAACAAAGAATAGACAAGTGTTGCTTGCTGAAAGACCAAAAGGAATGCCAGATGACTCCACATTCAAATTCGTAGAAACGGAAGTGCCAGAGCCGAAAGATGGTGAAGTGCTTGTTCGCGCGCTGTATTTATCTGTTGATCCGTACATGCGCGGGAGAATGAGTGCCGCGAAGTCATATGTTGAACCGTTTGAAGTCGGTAAGGCGTTAATAGGTGGTGTCGTTGGAAAGGTTGTGAAATCAAACGATCCAAACTTCATTGAAGGTGATTATGTTACAGGTATGCTGAAATGGGCAGATTACACGGCTGCAAAAGGAAAACATTTGCAAAAAATTGACCCGGATGTAGCACCCATTACGACTGCATTGTATGTCACTGGAATGCCTGGACTGACTGCCTATTTCGGTCTTTTAGACATCGGAAAACCGCAAGCAGGTGAAACCGTTGTCGTCTCTGGAGCAGCAGGTGCTGTCGGGATGGTCGTTGGTCAAATTGCAAAACTGAAAGGCTGCCGCGTTGTAGGAATTGCAGGTTCTGATGAAAAAATAGCCTACTTAAAAAATGAACTCGGATTTGATGAAGTCATTAACTACAAAACGACGAAAAACATACGTGAAGATTTGAAGGCTGCTTGTCCGAAAGGCATTGATGTTTATTTCGACAACGTCGGTGGTGAAATTACAGATGCGGTACTTTCGCTGTTAAATTTCCATGCACGAGTTGCCCTCTGTGGTCAAATTGCTCATTACAACGATACAGAAATCGAAAAGGGACCACGTGTCTTACCTTATTTATTAACGCGTAGTGTTCTATTAAAAGGTTTTATCGTAAGTAACTATGATGATCAAGCTGAAGAAGGTGTGAAACAACTTGCTGAGTGGTTGCGGGAAGGCAAAATTAAATATAAAGAGACAATATATGAAGGGTTAGAAAATGCTCCTAATGCTTTCCTTGGATTGTTCCGCGGGGATAACTTAGGGAAAATGCTTGTTAAAATTGCGGATGATAAATAAGGAAGGACCTGCTTCAATACGAAGCAGGTTTTTTTGTGGTGGTGGCGCACCGAGCAAGCCGTTAAGTCCAACCCGAGTAAGTGCTAAGTCGCTCGGTAGCTGACAAGCAACGAATGTAGAAACCTTAAGATTGAATCCTTGTGATAAAGTAACCATCTCGAAGAGTGCGAGCGACTTAGCAGCTTGAATCTTGCGGCCTCGTAAATAACAACCTTCCGAAGCTCTAATTCCTGTTTTCTACTCTACGCCAATATATACATACAATGAATGATTTTATTTCAGTAGCAGGATGAGAAGTCGAGTTAAAATTAAGTATATCATTTTGTTACATGAACTAAATTAGTGTCTTGTAATAACGCTTGTCTTGCTTTAAGCGCCGAAACTTCATCGGAACGAAGTTTATTTTATGAAAATTGTTCTGTATTTCAAACAAGTTTTTTGCTTTATGTTACAATTAGTGGATAAGTTCGATCATCATTTTCAAAAATAATAAAAAGTAATGATGCAGCATGTTTACTTATGCATAATGTGAGGCGAACAGGTTTTTAGCAGTTGTTTATCCGAATGGATTACGATTCATGGCTTCCATTAGTGATAGCTAATTGCTAGCAAGTCTATTAGTTTTTAGCGTTCGTTACGGATTAGAATTGACTGACGAGAAATCGTGAAAATAAAGAGTTTGCAAATCATTATAATTTTAAAAAAGCTTGCAGCGATGTCCTAGACTGCACCGTGATAGATCGAAAATGTAATTTACAAAGGAGTGATTATGTAATGGATAAGAAAGTTTTAGTCGTAGAAGATGAAAAACCGATAGCGGATATTCTTCAGTTTAATTTGGAAAAAGAAGGCTATCGGGTTGCAGTTGCCAATGATGGCGAAGAAGCATTAACAAAAGTTAGAGAGGATTCACCAGATCTAGTTCTATTAGATTTAATGCTCCCGAAAAAAGACGGAATGGAAGTGTGTCGGGAAATTCGTAAAGAGCACTATATGCCGATTATTATGTTAACAGCGAAAGATTCAGAAATTGATAAAGTGCTAGGTCTTGAGCTTGGTGCGGATGATTACGTAACGAAACCGTTCAGCACTCGTGAACTGATAGCGCGTGTGAAAGCAAATTTGCGCAGGCATCAGAAAGACGAGAGTCAATCAGACATGGAAGCGAAAGATATCGAAATTGGTGCACTCGTCATTCATCCAAATGCATACCAAGTAACGAAACATGGAGAAGCACTTGATTTAACTCACCGTGAGTTTGAGTTACTTCATTATTTGGCGAGACATATCGGGCAAGTGATGACGAGGGAACATTTGCTGCAAACGGTATGGGGCTATGACTACTTCGGGGATGTACGTACTGTTGACGTAACGGTACGCCGTTTGCGTGAAAAAGTTGAGGATAACCCAAGTCACCCGACTTGGATTATTACAAGACGGGGAGTCGGTTATTATTTGCGCAATCCTGAACAGGAGTAAGAACGAGCATGACAAAAGTGCCTTTCTTAAAATCAATCCATTTAAAGTTTACACTTATGTATGTTTTGCTTATCGTCGTAGCGATTCAAATTATTAGCGTTTATTTTATCCAGCAGCTTGAAGAGCGGTTTAAAACAAATTTTAAAAATTCGATTACAGAACGTGTTGAACTCCTCGAGTACAATGTTGGACATGAACTGAGCAAGGTACCGGAAGGTGATCCGGATGACATTCAAGAGAATATCGAAGCGCTCGTTGGAAACTTTCCGACTTTAAACAATGCGATCCGTGAAGTCCAAGTGATTGATAGTGACGGCGAAGTGCTTGTTACGAGAGGGAACATTGGTTCCGGAGGTGAACGGACGAATGATGTCCGTGTTAAACAAGCGTTACTTGGCTCGCGTGATGATGACATTGTACGTGATCCGAAAAATGGCGATCGAATTTACATTTTAGCGATGCCGATTTTAGCGTCAGGAAAAGATACGGCGATTGGGGTTATTCGTGTTGAAGCTTCAATGGAGGAAGTATATGAGCAGCTGAATGAAATCAATACGATTTTAGTGACAGCGACCGTGATCGCTCTCATTATAACGGCTCTGTTAGGTGTCTTTTTAGCTCGTACGATTACGAGACCGATGTCAGATATGCGTAACCATGCGCTCATTATGGCGCGAGGTGATTTTACGAGAAAAGTTAAAGTGTACGGTGATGATGAAATTGGTCAACTCGCTTCTGCGTTTAACGATTTAACGCGTAAATTACAAGAAGCGAATGCAATTACAGAAGGGGAACGCAAAAAGCTTAGCTCGATTTTATCCTTTATGACGGATGGTGTCGTTGCGACAGATAGTGATGGAATGATTATTTTAATGAACGACCGGGCAGAGCAAATGTTAAACTTGTCAAGGCAAAACGTACTCGGAACGTCAATTTTGAAGTTGTTCCGTTTATCTGATCAATTGACGTGGAAAGAATTTTATTCCGGTCCAGAGTCGATCCTTTTAGACTTCAGTACTGACGAAGAGACGTATATTCTTCGATCGAGTCATTCGTTTATCTTAAAAGAAGACGGCTCGATCAACGGTCTTATCGCTGTGTTGCACGACATTACGGAACAAGAACAGATCGAAGAAGAACGCCGCGAATTTGTTGTGAACGTATCCCATGAATTGCGGACACCGTTAACGACGTTAAAAAGTTATATTGAAGCATTGCAAGAAGGCGCTTGGAAAGATAAAGATGTTGCTCCACGATTTCTTTCTGTTGTCGGGGATGAAACGGATCGGATGATCCGACTTGTTAACGATTTATTGCAGCTTTCGAAAATGGATAAAAATGAATATAATTTTGAAATGGAAGAAGTCGATTTCATTGATTATTTCAACAAAATTATTGATCGATTTGAAATGTCCAAGCTTGAAACGATCCACTTCGTCAGATATTTGCAAACTGGAGCCGCGTACGTACAAATTGATAAAGATAAAATGACACAAGTGATCGATAATATTATTTCGAATACATTAAAATATTCGCCTGAAGGTGGAACTGTGACGTTCCGTTGCTGGCGTCAAGCGAATCGTCTACGTGTCAGCATTTCTGATGAAGGAGTTGGAATTCCGAAAGCGAATCTCCCTAGAATTTTCGATCGCTTTTACCGAGTCGATCGCGCACGGTCACGACAACTAGGGGGAACTGGACTTGGACTTGCAATTGCGAAAGACATTATTCATGCACATGGTGGAGACATATGGGCAGAAAGTGAATGGGGAAAAGGAACGACGATTTCCTTTACGCTACCGTTTAAAAAGATGTCAGGGGCTGACTACGAATGAATCTTGAAAAGCTCAAAACGATTACGTTAATATTCCTCTTTACACTTAGTCTTGTCCTCACGTACTTTTTATGGACGTTTCAACCAAACTATGAACAGCTTCATAATTTAGAAACGGTAGAGAAAGTGACACTCGCAGCCGAACGATCATTAAGTGAAGTGTTCATGCCGATTCAACTATTTCATCATACGGATGACACGCATAGAGGCATGTACAACTTGGATTATTTGAAACCGTTCTATGATCAATTGCTTGAAGCCCAATTTGTTAATTTTGCGACACATTCATTGAATAACCAGTTAAACGACATCATTAACACGGAGAAAAGTATTGAATTCGTGTATGCGGACGGCATTTCGATGGAAGTGTTTCATCAGTTGTTTGATTTCAATCGTGAAAAGCCTATGCTTACTCATGTCGACCGAATTGTGCTATTCGAACAAATGAGAAGAAATCGCGTCAAAACATTTGCATGGTTTATTTCTAATGAAAAGAATAGTTACATTGAAGCTGAAATCAAAAATCAAACGTTTCAAGCATACCTCGACTTAGTTGAGAAACATAAAAAGAATTTTCATGATGTGGAACCATTAAATATAGGCTCAAATCGAGTCCCGATCTTTTTCCCGACGGAAGAAATCATGACACAAAGAGTACATGCCTATCCAGCTCCAATTCCTGAACTTGAGCTAACGAGTGCGTTATTCCCTGATCCGAGTCTCGTTCGCGAAAGCTATCATGAAAACGATATTCGTTCCTATACAGATGGAAATCGTGAGCTCAAACTCTACTTACATGCAAACTATTTAACGTTTATTAATCCGACGAGACGTGGCGATCAGTCAACTGTTCAAGAGGAATCGCCTATCCTTCAAACGCATCGTTTCGTTAATAGTCATGGCGGATTTACTGAACCGTTTACGTTCATGAGCGTAAGCGAACAACCTGATCATAAAACACAAGTGGAATTCCGCTTGACATTTAAAGGTTATCCAGCCTTTGACTCACGCATTGCACAAATGAAAGTGATTTGGCAGCAGCAGGAAGTGTTTGAATATGAACGAGCGACAGAGACGCTTTCAGATTCAATCACTTACCTAGAACCGGAATCGCTCACATTGCTGTCAGCTGAACAGTTGCTTGATTCTATACAGCAATCGATGATGATCGATAAGCATGAAATTGAAAACATTACGCTTGGTTATACAGTGAGCAACTATGATGATTACATCGTCTTTACGCCGAACTGGTATATTTTTTATCGTGACAACTGGGAAGTCGTTCTAAAAGAAAACGGCGAGTAAAACGAAGTGTTTGCACGTCCGGTGAGCCGTTCAATTTAAAAATAGATGATATGTCGGAAAAAGGAGGGACATGCTTGTGGATTGGAGCCGAACAAAAACAATTTTTATTATTACGTTTTTCGTGCTTGATCTTTTTCTCGGTTACCAGCTTTATCAAAAGGAGACCGACAATCAATTTGAATACATCTCAGAATCATCTGTAAAAATTGAAGACCAACTGAAAGATGCAGGAATTACGTATGTACAATTGCCCGAGGTCCCGAAAAAGCTGTCCCATGTCATCGGAGAAACGTATACATTTTCAAAAGATAAACTTGCTGAAGTGAATTCAGATGAAGTGATATTGGCGGTATCCGAAGATAATAAAAGCTTTTACGCGTCGTTTGATGAACCGATAACAATAATTGGGACAGAAAGCGAAGCGAAAAACGTTTTATCCTCATACACATTGTTTAGTGATGAGTATATGTTTTCAAAGCATTTGTCGGAAAAAGGTAAAGAGCTTGTCTTTATTCAAACGTATGACGGGCGACCCATCTATCAAAAGGAAGATAGTCCGAACGGCCAAATGATCGTGCAATTGGACAAGGACGGTCATATAAAGAGCTTCTCGCAAACGTATTTAAAGACGAGCGAAGAAGGAAAAGAACAAGAAATTTTAACAGCAATTAAAGCAATTAATCAGCTGTATAACAAAAATAAACTTGATAACGAAGACAAAATTACACAAATTGAACTTGGTTATTACAGCCTCATTGAAGGGAAGGTGCAAGTTCTTGCCCCGACATGGTTCGTCGAAGTGAACGATAAACGGCATTATTATGTCAATGCCATTAACGGATTAATTGACGATCCAAACATTGAGGCAACACTTGAGACAGGAGACGACGAACAATGAGTTTAACTTTTAGCGTGCTTGCGAGCGGTAGCTCAGGCAATGCGATGTATGTCGCAACAGAAAAGCAAAAGCTATTGATTGACGCAGGTTTAAGCGGAAAAAAACTAGAACAACTGTTTCGAAAGATTGACCGTTCACCAGAGGAACTTGACGGCATTCTCGTTACACACGAGCACAGTGACCATATTAAAGGGTTAGGTGTATTTGCGAGGCGATACAATCTGCCCATTTATGCAAATGCAAAAACGTGGGATGCAATGGACGGAATGATTGGAAACATTCCGACGGAGCAAAAATTTGAGTTTCCAGTTGAAACAGTGAAAAGCTTCGGAGATATTGACGTCGAATCGTTTGCCGTTTCGCACGATGCGGCAGAGCCGATGTTTTATATTTTTCATCATGAAGGTAAAAAATTGACGCTCGCAACCGATATCGGCTACGTTAGCGATCGGATGAAAGGGATGATTCAACATTCTGATATGTATGTTTTTGAAGCGAATCACGATGTCAACATGCTGATGATGGGGCGGTATCCGTGGAACGTAAAGCGAAGGATTTTAAGTGACAAAGGCCACGTCTCGAACGAAGATGCCGCTCACGCCCTCGCAGATATGATCGGGACGAACACGAGCCGAATTTACTTAGCCCATCTTAGCCGTGACAACAACATGAAAGACCTTGCACGGCTCTCTGTCCAGCAAGTGCTTGAACAACGTGGCTTTACGATTGGAGAGAGCCTCGGATTATATGATACCGATCCGAACGTTCCGACAGCATTGACTGCGGTTTAAAGTAGAATCGAAAATCATGATACGATGTGAAAAAATGTGGAAAAGTCGCCACATTTTTATAATAATTGTCTTTTTTTCCTATACTTACAGTGTGAGTTTGTGATTTAAAATAGGACAGAATCAAGTCGACCCTTTCTTGGGGCTGCAGTTACTCGCCCGACTGGGAAAGTAATTGTGCAACGGTGACATGAGCAAGACTTGCTTAGTAATTTAAAGTTACGGTCTTAAAACCGGCGGACTCGAACAAGATATGTTGAATTATTCAAGATCAAAACGTTCGCGATAGCCAATGTATATTCGGTGAAGTATTGTTTGAGTCTTGTGAGTACTGCGGTACTGCACATCATGTATGTCGCAGATGTGCAAGTCTTTAGCAGAAGATCACAAAAAAACATTGTTTCATAAGCAATGTCTTATTCCGTAACGAAGAGAAACGTAGTGGGATTTTCTGCTCCTGTTTGAACATCCTTTAAAACAGGCATACTGATATAGAGCGAAAGGAAAGGTGACAATCATGGGCTATTATGATAATCCGCAAAGTGAAAATCGCAATAATAATAAAAACAGTCGCTCATTCTTAGCAGGCATCATCGGTGCGGTAATTGGAGCAGTCGTCGTCTTGTTAGCTGCTCCAAAGCTCGCAGGATTAGGTTTATTTCCTAGCGATAACAATGCAAATGAAAACAAGGTGTTAAATGATCAGAACAATAATACTGTTACACAAGGCGTCAGTTTGGACGTTAAATCTGATGTGACGGAAGCTGTTCAAGTCGTTAGCGACGCCGTCGTCGGTGTCATTAATCTACAACGAACGAACTTTTGGGAAGGGCAAGTAAGTGAAGCGGGTGCGGGCTCTGGTGTCATTTATAAAAAAGCAGGTGACAAAGCTTTCGTCGTGACGAACGAGCACGTCGTTAGGGATGCTACGGGCATCGAAGTGACATTAAGCGACGGTGAACGACTTGAAGCAGAACTCGTCGGTTCTGATCCGCTCATGGACTTAGCGATACTTCAAGTCGATGCATCGAAAGTGAAGAAAATCGCTGAATTTGGGACATCAAGCAGTGTGAAACCGGGTGAACCAGCGATCGCAATTGGAAACCCATTAGGTTTTCTTGAAGGAACCGTCACCGCAGGAATCATTAGCAACATTGAACGAACAATCCCTGTTGATACAGACGGTGACGGCGCGCCAGATTGGAATGCAGAAGTAATTCAAACCGACGCGTCCATTAACCCAGGGAATAGCGGAGGAGCATTAATTAACATTGCGGGCCAGGTCATCGGGATTAACTCTAGTAAAATTGCGCAAAGTGCCGTCGAAGGCATCGGCTTTGCCATCCCAATTGATGCAGCCAAACCAATCATTGACCAACTTGAAAAATACGGCGAAGTGAGACGAGCATTTTTAGGCGTGTCAACACAAGACTTAAGTGAAATCCCCGCATATCATTTAAAAGAAACGTTAAAGCTCCCTGATGGGATTGAAGCAGGAGCTGTCGTCATGGAAGTTGTCACAGGTTCTCCAGCTCACCGTGCAGGCATAAAAGAACTCGATGTCATTACGGAACTTGACGGCAAAGAAATCGCAAACGTCCTCGAACTACGGAAACATCTATACAACAAGAAAAAAGTTGGGGATAACATGAAAATTACATTTTACCGAGACGGTAAAAAACAAGAAAAAACCGTCAAGCTCGTTGAGCAAACATATTGATTCGGAGAACAGAGAATAAAAGTTAGAGGTCAGATTTAGGAAAAAGACAGGTGCGCATCGCCTGTCTTTTTCTGTATATTAGATTAGTGTAAATGTTAATAGAAAATTGCTCCAGATGACAATTAAAAATGCTCGCTAATTAAACTTTTCTAACTCCATTAGCTTTATATGGAGAGGTGGGCATGATACCCTTGGGCGTTGAATGGGGTGCTAACTACGCTTTCGCAAATAAGTCTACCCGTAGAAGCTCTATGTGAAGCTTGTGCAGTAACCATCTAAGCTGGTGAACAGCATCAAATTCAGGTGGCTCAATTTTCATTTGCAAAATACAATTAGAGAAGGAGAGGAAACGATGGTCATTCATTGTTGTGAAGAGCACGTCGAACTTGCCATCGATGTAATTATTGATGAGAAGGAAACCTTTCCAGTTTTGGAAAAAGTTAATATTATACACAACTTATACACAACCTGTGAATACTGTGATAAACCTACTGTATATATAGTGTCGAACGAACGGTCTCATACATAATGTAGAATGAAATTGTGGATTTGTGGATAAAAATGTGTATAACTTGTTTGTAAAGGTAGGATAAATTGTGAACATATCGATCATTTCCGTTGGAAAACTAAAAGAAAATTATTTAAAACAAGCAATCGTCGAATATACGAAACGGCTCTCCAGCTATGCTAAGCTAACAATCGTTGAAGTCTCTGACGAAAAAGCACCTGAACAACTAAGTGAATCCGAAGCTGAGCAAGTCAAATGGATTGAAGGTTCCCGCATCCTCGCTAAAATCCCTAGCGATGCCTACGTCATCGCCCTCGTCATCAAAGGCAAAAGCCTGACATCAGAGGAGTTTGCTACAAAGCTCGACAAGCTTGCTACCTACGGCCATAGCAAAGTCGTATTTGTGATTGGTGGTTCGCTAGGACTGAGCAATGAAGTGATAAAGCGCGCGAACGAAAAGCTGTCATTTTCGAAGATGACATTCCCACATCAGTTGATGCGAGTGATTTTGCTAGAGCAGATTTATCGGGGATTTCGGATTAATCGGGGGGAACCGTACCACAAATAGAGGCAAAAACTGTTGTAGATAAGGTGGTAATTCTTTATCGGAAGCGGGTATTGAAAATGTATGTTCATTATCCGTTTCTCGATACAACAAGTGGATTAGTATAAAGGTTTTCGATATATTCAGTTCAGTAAAATCAAATTCAAGTTCTATGTTTTTTATGGTTCTAGATTTATCTATTTGCTTGATTGAGATATTATCGATTAACAACTGAAGTAATTGTTTTTTATTTTCCCTAGATGTCTTCCTATATACTGATAAGAATTTTTTCAGTAAATTTTCAATCAAATCTGGTTGGATTACTTTTGAATCGATAGATCCTAATTGTATTATAATCTCATTTTTCTTTTGTTCTAACCCCCTTTTATCATTCGAGACCTTTTGTAACCGTTCTTGTAGAATATCAACAGGGAGAGTGTTTTTCTCAAAGGCATCCATATACTTTGCCTGTAATTGTTCAATCTCTTTTAATCGTATTTCAATCTTTTCTAATTCTTTGTTAAGCTTACTTATCGAATGAGCAGAACTTGAACTTATGTCAGTGATCGTCTTATATAATCTCTTCTTATTAGAACTAAAATGTTCAATTTTCTTGATAACCGTTTCTTCTGCTTTATATGCCTTAATGGAATTAGCTTTACAAGCAGCAGATCCTTTGTTATGAAAATCGCTACAAACGTAATAACGATGTTTTCGTTTCGTCCCATCTTTTCGTGTATGTGTTGTAATTGACGGAACCATTCCTTGACCACAATCAGGACAGCGTAAAAGGCCACTAAGTAAAAATGGTTCGTTTGATTGACGCTGCTTAAATGATTTACTTTTTCTCCTTGCTCGTACAACGCTCCATAGTTCGTCCGAAATAATAGGTTCATGTTTTCCTTCTACAAGAATAGGATTTGGATTTTTCCCTTTTCTTCGTTTGGAATCCCAATTTTCAAATTTTAGCCAACTGATTTTACCGTTATATATTACATTGTCTAGGATTTGTGCTACTCCATTGATGGAGAAATAACGATTACGCTTGGTTTTATATCCAGCTTTATTTAAGTGGTTAGAAATCGCTCTTAGCCCTTTGCCATTTGCATACATATGATAGATTAACTGTACTACTTCAGCTTCCTTTTCATTGATAACTAGCTCCTTCTTAACAGTGTCATATCCAAATACAACCCCGCCGTTCCATCTCCCTTCCAAAGCTCTCTGTTTCATCCCAAGCTTAACGTTTTCCGCTAATGTATTTCGCTCCATTTCAGCGATTGAGGCCATAATTTGAAGTACTAAACGACCTATAGGACTACTGGTATCAAAGTTTTCTGAGTAGGATATAAATTTCACGTTGTATTTTTCAAACTTATCTAGAATCATGAGTGTTTCTAGCATATTTCTTGAAAGTCGGGAAATTTTCCAAACTATTACAGCATCAAATCTCTCATTCTCTACATCTTTAATTAGTCTTTTCATTTCAGGCCGTCCTTTTACGGATTTACCACTAATTCCTTCATCGACATATTCATCAATCACCTCCCAGTTATAAATTTGAGCATATTGCCGAAGTGTTTGAAGTTGCGCGGCTATACTAAAACCTTCTTTTGCCTGTTCTTCTGTGCTTACACGAGCATAAATTGCAACTCTTGATATATCCATATCTAATCCTCCTTCATACTGATATTACAATGAAATACTAGATAAGAGAAATGGGACCTTATGTGATTGTTTGACTTAAATGGGAAATTGAAGAAGTACTTTTTAGAATTGGAAATACCCATTTCTTTTTTATTTCATTCAAGTATATGCTTGAATGTTGCGCTGGAAAAAGTTATTATATAATCAAGCGAATACTTGAATGAGGTGATGAATTGAATAAGAAAGATACTTGTGAAATTTTTTGTTATGACGAGGAAAAGGTTAATCGAATACAGGGTGATCTACAAACAGTAGATATTTCAGGTGTTTCTCAAATGTTAAAAGCAATTGCCGACGAAAATAGAGCAAAAATCACCTATGCTTTGTGTCAGGAAGATGAACTATGTGTTTGTGATATAGCTAATATCTTAGGCGTTACAGTTGCTAATGCTTCTCATCATTTACGAACACTTTATAAGCAAAGGATTGTCAACTATAGAAAAGAAGGAAAGCTTTCCTTTTACTCATTAAACGACGAACATATCAAACAAATTATGATGATTGCATTAACACATAAGAAAGAGGTGGAGGTAAATGTCTGAACAAGCTGAACGGTCTGAAGTGGAAATGACTTCCTACCGAGTACAAGGCTTTTCATGTGCTAATTGTGCAGGGAAATTTGAAAGAAATGTTAAGAAACTGCCCAATGTGCAAGATGCAAAAGTAAATTTCGGTGCATCTAAAATATCCGTATATGGTGATGCAACGGTTGAAGAATTAGAAAGGGCTGGCGCTTTTGAAAATCTTAAAGTAATGCCTGAAAAACCAAAACGGCAAACACCAATTGTTGTTCATCAGGATAAAAATGTGTATCGGGTTGAAGGCTTTTCGTGTGCCAATTGTGCGGGTAAATTCGAAGAGAATGTAAAAAAATTATCAGGGGTTCATGATGCAAAAGTAAATTTTGGTGCATCTAAAATTGAGGTATATGGGAATACAACTATCGAGGAATTAGAAAAAGCTGGTGCTTTTGAAAACCTTAAAGTCGCTCCAGATAAACCATTAAGGGAAGAGAAACAAGAGGTTAAAGAAGAGAAAGAGCCATTTTATAAAAAACACAGCACATTACTATACGCTTCTTTATTAATCGTTTTTGGTTATATCTCTCAGTTTGTTAATGGGGAAGAAAATATTATTACCTCCCTATTGTTTGCAGCAGCCATCGTTATTGGGGGATATTCACTCTTTAAAGTCGGGTTTCAAAACTTACTACATTTTGAATTTGACATGAAAACTCTTATGACAGTGGCTATTATTGGAGCAGCTATTATTGGAGAATGGGCAGAAGGTGCAATTGTTGTTATTCTCTTTGCAATTAGTGAAGCTTTAGAACGTTTCTCTATGGACCGAGCAAGACAATCAATTCGATCTTTAATGGATATTGCTCCGAAAGAGGCGCTTGTTAGAAGAAATGGGCAAGAAATGATGATTCATGTTGATGATATTGCTGTTGGCGATATTATGATTGTGAAACCCGGTCAAAAGCTTGCTATGGATGGTGTAGTAGTACATGGTTACTCGGCTGTTAATCAAGCAACTATTACAGGCGAGTCAGTCCCAGTTGAGAAAACAGTGGATGATGAAGTTTTTGCAGGTACATTAAACGAAGAGGGAATACTTGAAGTTAAAGTAACAAAGCTTGTTGAAGATACAACAATTTCCAAAATCATTCACCTTGTTGAAGAAGCTCAAGGGGAACGCGCGCCTTCTCAAGCGTTTGTAGATAAATTTGCAAAATATTATACGCCTATTATTATGATTATCGCAGGGCTGGTAGCTGTAGTACCACCATTATTATTTGGTGGCAGCTGGGGAACTTGGGTTTATCAAGGGCTAGCAGTATTGGTCGTTGGTTGTCCCTGTGCATTAGTTATTTCAACTCCTATTTCTATTGTTTCAGCAATTGGAAATGCAGCTAAAAAAGGTGTGCTTATCAAAGGCGGAATTTATCTAGAAGAAATGGGTGCTTTAAAAGCAATAGCTTTTGATAAAACGGGTACACTTACAAAAGGAGTTCCAGTTGTAACAGATTTTAAAATGTTGAACAATCAGGTAAATGCAGAAGATATGTTGTCTATCATTACTGCATTAGAATATCGTTCCGGGCATCCTCTAGCTTCAGCTATTATGAAAAAAGCAGATGAGGAGAACATTTCCTACACTCATGTAATCGTGGATGATTTCTCTTCTATCACAGGAAAAGGAATTAAGGGGACTATCAACGGTACGACTTACTACATTGGAAATCCGAAATTATTTGAGAATCTGTCAGTTGACTTTAATAATAAACAAGAGCAAATTGTTAAGAACCTACAAAATCAAGGTAAAACCGCAATGATGGTTGGAACTGAAAAAGAAATACTTGCTGTCATTGCAGTAGCCGATGAAGTACGTGAATCCAGCAAGGAAATCATTCAAAAGTTACATCAACTTGGAATCAAAAAAACCATCATGCTTACAGGTGACAACAAAGGTACAGCCAATGCAATTGGAGGTCATGTTGGGGTAACGGATATTCAAGCAGAACTATTGCCTCAAGATAAATTAGAATTTATTAAACAATTGAGATCTAAATATGGCAACGTAGCGATGGTTGGGGATGGTGTCAATGATGCCCCTGCGTTAGCTGCCTCTACAGTTGGAATTGCAATGGGTGGAGCAGGGACAGATACTGCCCTTGAAACAGCAGATGTAGCTTTAATGGGAGATGATTTAAGAAAACTTCCATTTTCTGTGAAACTAAGCCGAAAAGCACTTACTATAATTAAGCAAAACATCACCTTCGCATTAGCAATTAAATTCATTGCCTTATTATTGGTTATCCCCGGTTGGCTAACACTTTGGATTGCCATCCTTTCAGATATGGGAGCAACTCTTTTAGTAGCATTGAATGGTTTAAGACTAATGCGAGTGGAAGAAGATAAATATTAACTAAATTTGCAATCTCAGGGCTTTTCTTCTTATTGAAAAGCCCAATCCTGAAATATTGGAGATGAAAAAAATGATTACAACGGCACTTACTGCGGCTGCAGTTTATGTAGCAACAGGGATTGATTATCTTATTATTTTAATCCTTTTGTTTTCACAAATAAAAAAAGGACAAGCGAAACATATATGGATTGGACAATACATAGGTACGGCAATTATTATAGCTGCCAGTCTTTTAGTAGCTCTAGGTATTACATGGTTAATCCCTCAGCAATGGGTTTTAGGTCTTCTAGGGCTTATTCCACTTTATCTGGGGATTAAGATTTGGATCAAGGGAGAGGAGGATGAAGATGAAAGCAATATATTATCTTTATTTTCCTCAAATCGGTTTAATAAATTGTATATAACAGTCATATTTATTGTGCTGTCTTCCAGTGCAGATGACTTTTCTATTTATATACCTTATTTCACGGCATTAAACACGGTTGAAATACTTATTGCTAGTATTGTCTTCTTCATTATGGTTGGGGTTCTATGTTATGTCAGCTATCGCTTAGCTTCTTTGGATTTTGTATCAGAAAAAATTGAGAAATATGAACGTTGGATTGTCCCTATTGTATTTATAGGGCTAGGGATTTATATCATGTTTGAGAATGGTACATTCAACGCTTTATTTTCATTCCTAATTTAACAAATGGGGCAAATTTTAATCCTAGAAATCAAACATCTTAAAAATACCGAGAATGCTGCTGGCATTTTTAGTTAGCATGATAATGTTGTTCTGAATGAATTATTTCTGGATAAACAAAAATGTATTTACTTTGCATAGCGAACCGTCACCCTTATTTTGATTTAGCAGATCAAAGGGTGGCGGCTTCTTTATTATTATCTAAATGGTCAATTAGTTGTCGTCCAACTAAGGGGACATTTACCACTTAAAAGGGATTGTAAGTTACTATTAATTTTTATGATTATTTTTCAATGCTAATTTGGTGGCATAATATACAACGATACCGATAGCTAGAAGGTTAAGGATCCATCCTAGTAAACCGTAACCCATCATGCTCATCATCCCCATCATATGGGATCACCTCTCTAAACTAGATATTATTCATCATATCACGGAATCCGGTATTGTTTTGCATCATACCATTTTCACCGTGACAGTTGTTAAACATTTCTTCTTGCTGTTCTGGTGATAAATTAGGATGCATTTCTTCAATATAAGGTTTCATTTCTTCAAAGTTGAAAAATCCATTACCATTTGATTCAGCTGCAACAAAAGTTGCACTTCCTAATAGAACGGCTCCAGTTAATATACCTATTACTAATTTTTTCATTTATAACATCTCCTTTTCTTAACTAAATCATACCTCTTATAAATGTAGAATTTGTGGTGAACTTATGTGGAAGTTGTGAAGATTATCATTTTCATTTTAATTGATGATACTATATGAAAGAGGTGGTTTAACATGACTAAAATTCTTATTGTTGACGATGAAGATATGATTCTTGAAGTGTTAGAAGCATACTTTGAAAAAGAGGGATGGGAAACCATTCCTGCCTCTAATGGAATAGAAGCATTAAAAAAAATAAAAGAAAATAATCCAGATATTATTATTTTAGATCTTATGTTGCCAGATATTTCAGGTGAAGAGGTATGTAGATTAACGAGAAAAGAAAGTGATGTTCCTATCATTATGTTAACAGCAAAATCGACAGAAGACGATTTAATTAATGGAATCGTTATTGGGGCAGATGACTATGTTACAAAACCTTTTAGTCCAAGAGAAGTCGTAATAAGGGCAAAGGCTATTTTACGTAGGTTAAGAAGAGTAAATAGTGGAAACCATTTATCGTTCAATGAAGGAAAGCTAACAGTAGATCTTTTAAAAAAGGAGATGACATTGAATAACCAAATCATACCACTAACTCCTATCGAATATAAGCTATTAATAGCTATGGCAAGCTACCCCGGACGAGTTTACAGTCGTTTGGATTTACTGGAAAAAATTCAGGATGATGGATCTTATTTTGAAGGATATGAACGAAGTGTTGATACACATATAAAAAACCTTCGGAAAAAGATTGAAACAGATTCTCGCCACCCAGAATTTATTTTAACTGTTTTTGGGATGGGATATAAGTTTGGAGGAGCGTCTGATGCGTCGATTGACACTTCGTTCTAAAATCCTTTTTTACCTATTAGTTGTGTCACTTTTTGGTATTTTTCTTACTAGTTTCTCTATACTATGGGGATTTGAAGATCAATTTAACGAATATTTACAAATTAATAGAGAGGAAAGAAGTAAGCTTATAGAAGATGAAGCAATTAATTCTTATAAAGAAACAGGGAAACTTATTGATAACCAATTAATAAATTTAATGCATCAACAAGCTATGACAGACAATTTATTTTATAGAATTACTGATGAAGAAGGACAGGTAATAGCAGATACAACGATGATGCTCGGAATGATGAATAGGATGGGAATGCATTCTGATTCGGACATCGATATGAAAACGGAATACCGAAAAAATACTTATGATTTAACATTTGATGAAAGATATGTAGGCAATATGGAAGTTTATTATCCAGAGGAAATGATAGGGGAAGACATTGCTTTTTTAAATACAATTAAATCGAATATTTATCTTGCTATTATTGTTACAGTTGTTTTAGCGTTCGTGTTTAGCCTATTGTTTTCTAAACGCCTAACAACTGGGTATCGAAAGTTATCAAAAGCTATTCAAGAATTACAAGACCATAAATGGCGAACGCGTGTACCAGTTAAGGAATTGTCAGATGAAATGAAGCCACTTGGTGAATCGTTTAATCGACTTGCTGAATCGTTATCAAAGGAAGAGATACTTCGTAAACAGTTTACTGCTGATTTTGCTCATGAAATACGAACCCCACTTGCGACATTAAGAAGTCAAATGGAAGCTTTTCAAGATGGGATATTTGAACCAACGCCAAAAAGGTTGCAGCAAAGTCATGATGAATTGATGCGTTTAGTACGTCTAGTGGGCGAACTGGAAGAGTTACTTGCCGCTGAAAATCCACAAATAAAACTAAACAAAAGCAATATAGATGTAGGATATTTATTACGTTTATTAGATGGGCAATTTACCCCAGCCTTTCAGGAAAAAGGCGTTTCATTAAATATTCAAAAGCCAACTAAAGAATATTGGTTACATGCGGATCAGGATCGTGTTTTACAAGTGTTAACGAATATAATTAATAATGCCCTTCAGTATACCCCTGAAGGGAATAGCGTATATGTTAAGATAGTGGATTCTAATGGTTATGTTGGATTTTGTGTTCAAGATGAAGGGATTGGGATTAAAGAGGATGATCTACCCTATCTATTTGAACGATTTTACCGAGGGGACAAATCAAGAGACAGAAAAACAGGTGGAATAGGTATTGGATTGTCTATTGTCAAGGCATTAATGGATGCACACCGTGGAAAAATTCAAATCGGCAGTAAATGGAAGGAAGGAACGGAAATTACAGTTTTCTTCCCAAAGCATGAAACTTTATGAATAGATAAGAATCTGAATGGCTGGGTAACATCTTCACTCACGAGGAGGAAAAAGTATGAAGAAATATTTAGGTATTAGTTTGGCTGGATTAGTAATTATTTTCGGAGGGTATTACCTCTTTTTTATACAAGGTTCGGGTGTATCGGGATTTCCAATACATCCAATTAATGAATCAGATAATGGGTATTCCTTTAATAAAACGGATATAGCTGGAAATTCATCTCTACCCATCCCACCATTGTTAGAGGATAAAAATCCAGATCCAGATAAAGCTGAATTCCATATAACTGCCCAAAATGCAACAAAGGAATTTATTTCAGGAGTGGAAACAGAAACGATGGGGTATAATGGAAATTATTTAGGCCCTGTCATTAGGGTTCGAAATGGGGAAGACGTGTCCGTACAGGTAGAAAATAATTTAGAAGATGAAATTACGACAATTCATTGGCACGGCCTAGAAGTGGATGGAGACGCAGATGGAGGCCCACATTCAGGAATTCAACCGGGAGAGTCTTGGACACCGGAATTTACGATAGATCAGCCTGCAGCTACGCTGTGGTATCACCCTCACCCAGAAAAAAATACCGGGAGGCAAGTATATAAGGGATTAGCGGGATTATTTTTCATTGAAGATGAAGTTTCTGACTCTCTGGATATTCCAAAAGAATATGGGGTGAATGATGTTCCACTTATCATTCAGGACAAACAATTTAATGAAAATGGAAGTTTTCAATATGAACTAGGAATGCATGATGTGATGAACGGATTACAAGGAGGCACAATGCTAGTCAACGGGGCTGTAGATCCGTATTTGGAAGTTCCAAAAGGCATGATGAGGCTACGGTTATTAAATGGATCGAATGCAAGTGTGTATGAACTCCATTATAGTAATAACCAAACCTTTTATCAAATTGCAAGTGATGGTGGTTTTCTTGAAAATCCAATAGAAATGGACGAGCTTATTCTGGGTCCAGCCGAGAGGGCAGAAATCCTAGTTGATTTTTCAAATTTTAAGGATGGAGATACAATTCAATTATCGAATAAAGGGTCAGAGTTTATGAAGTTTGTTGTAAACGGTGAAAGTGAATCCAACTATACCATTCCAGAACAATTAACTACCATTGAAAAGATTGATCCTTATGAAGCAGTAAGAACTAGAGAATTTGTTTTTCAAGGAATGGGGCCTATGGTCAACATTAATGGAAAACAAATGGATATGAATCGAATCGACGAATTTGTGGATATACATGAAACAGAAATATGGGAAGTTTCCAATGAGAGTGGAATGGGAATGATGGGAGGGACTGTTCATCCCTTCCATGCGCATGGTGTCCAATTTCAAATAATTGATCGTGATGGAAATCCACCGCCACTTAATGAAACTGGATGGAAGGATACGTTTATTGTGTATCCGGGAGAAAAAGTTAGGGCTATTGCTACATTTAATCATTCTGGTGTATTTATGTATCATTGTCATATACTTGAACATGAAGATGCAGGAATGATGGGACAATTTAAAGTGGAATAAAAAGTGGAAGCTTAAATATTATATAAATAATCTATATGAGCATTTCGGAAATATACTCATTATAATCAAAAAATACGGTGACATAATTCACCGTATTTTTTGGTTAAGCGGAAATTCAAATAGATAATAGCTTAGATGAAGGAACGGAGGTTTCGATTATTTTTACGATAACTCTCTTGTACTGTTATCAGTAAATATAAAAATAAACCCTATATGGGTATATCATAATGCGGGTTAACAGTGAATACAATAAAAGTGGACAAACTAAGATTGGGGTTGAAATAATGTCAATTTCATTATTTTTTATACTTTTGTTGTGTGCCACCCAAGTTATAACAACCATTATCTATGTAGTGCATTACCGAAATTGGGTAACAAAAATGAATGGAATGATGATATCCATGTCATTAGGGATGTCGGCAGGAATTCTAATGGGAACTATTTTAGGGGTCATCTTTCATGGTGATTTATTTAAATCAACCATTTACGCTATAATAATTGGATTGGTTGTTGGTTTTTTAGCAGGATTACCTATAGGTCTTCCTGCTGTCATTGATGGCATACTCTCCGGACTAATGGGGGGGATGATGGGAGCCATGCTAGGAGATATGGTAGCAATGACTAGGCCGAATGCGATCATTAATATTATAGCTGTGTTGATAACAATGGTTTTGTTACTTGTTTTATATGCAGCTGAAGAATCAATTCGTAAACAAGCCAACCAATGTAATATTATTTTTGGTATTGAATTACATTGATCCACTTGATTTTCACTTTCTAGATAAGAGTGGGCATTAATAACAGATTTTCATTAAACAGCATATATTAAAGGGAATTTATTTAATGAAAGGTGAGTTATATGTCAACTTTACCATCTGTAGACCTTGGCTTAATGGCCGAACATTTGTCTACACACGAAGGAATGATAAATAAGTTAAAAGTCTATCATATTAATACTACAAATCCAGATTTGAAAAGTATTATTGCTCTCCAGATAAATGTCATGATGTCGCATGTTAGGGTAATGTTATCTTTAATTAATCCTGATAATAATGAGTATGTTGAAGTTCCAGATTTAAATATGTATGATGTAAGCAATCAAAGAGCAGATGGTACGGGAGTTAATAAATACAACGATAAATGGATTGCATTAGAAGCACATGCTGGTGCCAAATTGATGTCAAATGAAAATTATACTTCTGCTTTATTAATGAAAGATAGAAATGTTAGAAATGCGCATGTGGAAATGGCTTTGCAACAGTTAGAAATTCAAAAAAGATATTCTGATTTTATCAATCGTATGGGTTGGTCATTTGTTCCCCATGCAGATGCTCAGGAACAGGTAAAAACCTATCAACATTTTCAACACTTGTTAAATAATTAAATTTAGAAAAAGGCATGATCATAACTTTAAACTAAACGGTGACTTTTACCGATTTTTCTATTAATTGTTTTCTGAGCATTTTATAAATATGGTATGATATAAGTAGAGTTTGTCACTAGCATTGCATTAATTTAGGCTGAATAATCATAAGACATTGAATGTTTAAAAAACTTGTATTTTTGATACAAA